>NZ_CAJMYY010000011.1:0-263187 GCF_905220185.1 Paraburkholderia sp. J11-2
GGCGTTGGCCGTGCGGTTCAGGTTGAAGCTGAACTCCATTCAGACGCCCTCCGCGCCGGGTTTCAGGAAAGCGGACGACAGGGCGTCCGTGCCGCCAGAGTAGCGTGGCACTTGCAACAGGGATGGCGGATCGACAAGGGCAAGGCGCATGGACACAGAATTTCGTTGGCGTTGATGACACGGCGACGATGCCGCGATGGTACGCACCGCCCACGCCGTCGTTGCTGGAGCGGCTGGCGGCTCGCGACTGGGCTTGCCTCGACTGAAACGGCACGACACTACTACAACCTTCATGACACTCACAACCGCGCCAGGCACCCCGCGAAAGCCAGACCACGCGGGCTTTCGCGGCGCTTTCGCAGGCCTTCTGGCCAGCTTCCAGAACGGAAGCGCACGCGGCTTCTGGACGTCATCGTGATGACGCATCGATGACGCCTTGATGACATAGCGTGTCGTCGCTCCTGCCACTTCGAGGCCGCCAGCGCCAGTAGGCGTCGCTTGCGCGCCACACGTTAGCCCGAGCGCGAACCCCGCGCGCGAAGCCTCGCTGACCGCGCTGACTCCTCCTCCAGCCCGCTCACCGCCGCTCAACGCCACGTAGGGCCGTGCTGGCGGCATGCGGCTTGCATGTTTGCGATCTGCGCACGTCCCCGCGCCCTCGCGCGCCGCCTCTCGACACCGCACCGCCGCTTCGAGAGCGGGTTCGCGGGCCCCATTCGAGGGGTAAAATCGACGGGCTCCGTCAATGGCGCTTCGATGCCCCGGGGCACCGATACCACGCCTCAATACCACTCACGAACCAGAAGGCCGATGAACAGGAGACTCTTGCGCCAGGCAGCCGGGCCCCTCGGGGTCGTGGTGGTCGCGCTCGTCTGCTGGGCGGCAGCCGACTGGCTCGCGGACCGCATGGTCCGCCAGGAGTTCGAAGCAGCGCTCACCGCGCAGCGCCAGATGATGCGCTCGGTTGTGGACAACATGGCCGAAGTGATCGCAAGCGACCTCGCCATGTCGCGCGCCATTCCCGCGACGATGGCCGAAACCCGCGTCGTCCAGCAGGCGCTCACCGAGGCCGCGCATTATGCCGCGTCAAGCGATTCGACGGAACTGGCGCGGCGCAAGGACCTGCAAAGCGTGCCGGCGCTCACCGGCGTCGACCGCTTCCTGCACGACGCCCAGGGCTTCTCCGGGCTCGATGCGATCTGGCTCGTCAACGCCAACGGCATCTGCATCGCCTCGAGCAACGCGCTCGAGAAAATCTCCTACGTCGGCGTGGATATGCGGCCACGCGCGTATCTGAACGAAACGCTGCTCGGCGCGTTCTCCGAAGCCTACGGCGTGGGCACGGCAAGCGGCGAACCCGGCATCTTCGTCGCCGCGCCCGTCTACGACGACGGCCTGCTGGTCGGCGCCGTGGTCGCGAAGGTCAGCATCGCGCGCTTGCGCCACTGGGTCACGCACCCAGGCACCTTCGTCGCGGACAACAACGGCGTCATCATCATGGCCCACGACAGCGCGCTCGAAGGACACGCCCTGCCGGGCTCGCACGTCGCGGAAATGAACGCGGTGGACCGCGTGAACACCTATTTGCGCGAGCATTTTGCGCCGCTCGAACTGCGCTCGGCCTCGAAAACGGCGTTGCGCGAGGCGCCGTGGACGCCGCGCGCGGACGCCGCGCAAATGATCGAATGGCCGGGCCAACGCTCGCCTGCCCTCTATGAACACCGCGGCGGCCTGAACTCCGGGCTCTCGGCGCATCTCGTGGATCCGGTCAATGCGTGGTCCGATCTGATCGCGAACCACCAGCGCGACCGGCTCCTCATTTTCCTCACGCTCGCGGGCACGGCAGCGCTCGCGGCGGTGATCTCGGTTTCGTGGGTGCGCGAGCGGCGCCTGCACCACGCAAGCCGCGATCTCGCCGGGCAACTGCAGGCCGCGAACGCACTGCTCGCCGCCGAGGCGCGCCACGACGCGCTGACCGGCGCGCTCTCGCGGCGCTACTTCCTCGACCTGCTGCGCCGCGAGATCGACGCGTCCTATGCCGCGGGTACGCCGCTGTGCATGGCGATCGCCGACCTCGACTACTTCAAGCAGATCAACGACCGCTTCGGCCATCCGGCCGGCGACCGCGCGCTCCAGCATTTCGTGGAGACCTGCCGCGCGGAACTGCGCGCCGACGACGCCGTCGGGCGTCTTGGCGGCGAAGAGTTCGGCATCCTGTTGCCCGCGACCTCGCTCGCCACGGGTCAAGCCGTGCTCGACCGCCTGCGCCAGCAGGTCGGCAAGCGCATTTGCGTGGACCTGCCCGAGGAAGCGAGCGTGAGCGTGAGCATCGGCGTGACCGAGCTTGCCGCCACGCAGGATCAACCAGAGCGTCTGATGAGCCGCGCCGACCTTGCGCTCTACATGGCGAAGGCAGCCGGGCGCGACCGCTGCGAGGCCATGACGGCCGAGGGCGTCGTGCCGCCGCGCGCCGCAGCGCCAACCTGGTGAGCGCGCAACGAACTGGCGCGACAACCCGCACGAAACAAGCCCGTATCAGTCTGCGGGACTCGCCCGGCTCAACCGGCGAGGCGCGGTATCATCGGATAAACGGTGCGCGCCAGTTTGTTCGGCGCGCATGAGTCAAACCGCGCCACTTCGGTGTTCCGCACAAATCTGGAGGCATGCATGAAGGGAAATCTGGTCATTGTCTGCCGCGATCAGGATGCGCTCGCGTTCGACCAGTTGATGGTCGAGTACGGCGCATTCCAGACGCGCCTGTCATCGACCGCGTGGTATCTGAAACTCGACACCACGCCCGAGTTGATTCAGGAAGAAATTCTTGCCCGCCTCGGCAAGTACACCACGCACTACATCTTCGAAGCGGACACCGTGACCTATAACACGGTGGACAACGACGCCGCCGCCGCGCTCGACACGCTTTTCACGGCCTGAGCGGGTGCGTCTGGGTTCATCCGGTATTACCCGGCGTCGCTGAGGCGGCGCCTTCGCACGGATCGTCAGGTCCGTACCACGTAAAACGCAGGCAAACCCAGCCTGACCCCGCGTCAAGCGCATCCGGCGATGCCCCACCTGAGCGGTGCGGGCTTGCGCCAGCCAATCAACCGCGAATTACCAGATCTGCGCCGCTTCGGTTACGGTGCGCTCCACCACGTCGAACGCAAACGTCATGCGCACCGCAAGGCCGCCGCTTTCGCCGTTGCCGATCGAGAGCTCGCCACCCGCGCGGCGCACGAGGCGCTCGACGATCGCCAGTCCCAGACCGCTGTGGCCGTTGCCGCCGCGCGCCGGGTCGAGCCGCACGAACGGCCGGCTCGCCTGTGTGAGATCCTGGTCGGGGATGCCCTTGCCGTGGTCGCGCACGGTGAGCGAAAAACCCGTTGCCCCGCGCTCGCTTTCGATCACGACGGGCGGTGCGCCATACGCATGGGCGTTGTCGAGCAGGTTCGAGACCACACGCTCGAGCGTGGCCGCGGGCAGACGAAACTCAGGACCGGCGCGCAGGCGCGTTTCGATCGCAATCGTTTCGCCGTTCGCCGTGCGGTGGTTGCGCACAATGCGCTCGCACTGATCGTCGACCTCGACGGGCTCGCTGCGATCGGCGCCGTCGTGCGCGAACACGAGGAACTGGTCGACGATGTGCGCCATCGACTCCACGTCGCGCACGACGCCGTCGCGCACCTTTTGCTCGTCCATCATTTCGGCGCGCAGGCGCAGCCGCGCAAGCGGCGTCTTGAGATCGTGAGCCACGCCCGCCAGCATGACGGCGCGGTCTTTTTCCGTACGCTCGACTTCCTTGACCATCTGGTTAAAGCCGAGCGTGAGCTGGCGCAACTCGCGCGGCCCGCGCTCGGGCACGGGCGGCACCGGCTCGCCCCGGCCAAAGCGGCCCACGGCCTGCGCGAGCGCGCTCAAAGGCTTTTGCAGCATCCACGCGGCCACGAGCGCGGCGATCACCGCGGTGGCGAAAATGGTGACGACCCACGGCAGAAACTTGTCGAGCGGCCGCATGACGCGCAACGGCTGGCCCGGCAAGACGATCCAGCGTGCGTCCTGCGGCCCGCGCACCCAGAGCGTGGGCGGCCCGCCCGGCGACCCGAGGCGCACGTCGGTGCCGGGCGGCATGCGTTCGCGCACGTCGTCGATGAAACGGCGCAGGGGATCGGGCATCCGATCGGTCTGCGGCGGCACAGCGGGGCTAGCCGGGTCGACGAGCTGCACGCGCGAAGGCAGCGGCTGGTCGGGCTCGCGCTGGACGTGCTGGCGCACCGCGTCGACGAGGAAGGTGGCCTCCTCGACGGCGTAGCGCGTTTGCATTTGATTGTGTTCGACGCGCATGAGCGTGAACCACGCGACATGCGACACCAGCAAAACGCCGATGAAGATGACCGCGAGGCGCCCGAACAGCGAATCAACCGGCCGGCGCATGGTTGCCCTGCTCTCCGTCGGGAACGAACACGTAGCCGCGGCCGCGCACCGTCTGGATGAAGCGCGGCGTGGACGGATCGCTTTCGAGAATGCGCCGCAGACGCCACACCTGAACGTCGATGCCGCGGTCCGTGCCGTCGTACTCGGGACCGTGCAGCAGCTCGAGCAGGCGCTCGCGCGTGAGCGTGCGCATGGGGTGGTTCACGAAAATCTTCAGAAGCGCGAACTCGCTGCCCGACAGCATGATGGGCTTGCCTTCCTGCTGCAGCGTGCGCGACTGGAAGTCGAGCGTGAAGCGGCCGAACGCGTACGGCTCGCGCTGCTCGGGCGCCGCGGCCGAAGGCACCGTACGGCGGCGGCGCAGCACCGCCTGCACGCGCGCGAGCAGCTCGCGCGGATTGAACGGCTTGCCGAGGTAGTCGTCCGCGCCGAGTTCGAGGCCGACGATGCGGTCCACGTCGTCCGCGCGCGCCGTGAGCATGATGACGGGGATGTCGTCGCCGGCCGCGCGCAGCTTGCGCAGCGCGGTCAGGCCGTCCACGCCCGGCATCATCAGGTCGAGCACGATCAGATCGGGGCGCTCGCGCTCGAGCCGCCGCTCGAGCGAGCCGGCGTCGTGCAGCACCGAGACTTCCATGCCCTGGCGCGCCAGATAGTCGCGCAGGAGGTCGCGTAGTTCGAGGTCGTCGTCGACGACAAGGATTTGAGTAGCCATGGGATGAAGTGTAACGCGCGCGCGCGGGCCGTTTGCTTACAGCTCTTCCACCTGGGTTACGAGGTGTTACCGCGAAAGGCGCGTGTAATGTCGCGTAATCTCGGCGGCTTGCCGCGTAACACGCGCCACCTGCGGGGTCGATACGCTAGGGACACCGGTTGCGAGCGCCACCACTTCCGATAAGCGCCGCGCCAGACCGGATAAAACCCTCAGGATTTGTCAGGAGCATCACCATGTACAAGACGACTTCGCGCCTTCTCGCTATCGCCGCTGCCTCGCTCGCGCTCACCCTGGGCGCCACCGCCGCCAACGCCCAGATGCCGCCGCCCCCGGGCGGCCCCGGCATGATGCAGCACGGTCCCGGCATGCACGGCGACTTCATGCTCGGCTTCAAGAAATTGCACGACAAGCTGAATCTGAATGCCGCGCAGGAAAAGCAATGGCAGGCCGCGCTCGACACGATGAAGCAGAACGGCCAGGCCATGCGCAAGAATCATGAACAGATGAAGCAGCAGTTCGATTCGATGAAGAACCAGCCGATTCTCGACCTGAACGCCATGCACGCGGCGCACGAGCAGATCGAGCAGCAGAACCAGCAACTGCGCGAACAAACCACGCAAGCGTGGCTCGCCTTCTATAACGGCTTGAACGACCAGCAGAAGACGACCGTGAGCACGGCGATCAAGGAACGCTTCGCGAAGATGGAACAGCGCCACGACCAGATGCGCCAGCGCTGGGAGCAGCACCACAAGGGCGGCGCTTCGGCACCGGCCGCACCGCAGTAACCGGCTCGCGCACGCGCCGCCCGGGGGCGGCGCGCCAATGCGCAAACGTGCGACAAAGCGCCGCGGGACTCGCATCCCGCGGCGCTTTTTTTTGGCGCGAGCGTTTTTCCCGCTTACTTATTTGCCCGCTTACGCATATGCCAGTTTGCCCGCCCCTGGCGGTCAACGCTCAGGCGAGATCGAACACCAGCACTTCGGCCGCTGCGCCGTTTGCGAGCGCGACACCCGCCTCGGCTTCGATCATCGCGGCATCGCCCGCTTCAAGGCGCTGGCCGTTCACATCGAGCGCGCCGCGCGCAACATGCAGATAAACGCGCCGCCCCGCGGGCACCGCATACTCGACGCGCTCCTCGCCGTCCACGAGCCCCGCATAGATCGAGGCATCCGAGCGCACCGTCACCGAGCCGTCCCGCCCGTCGGGGGAAGCGATAAGGCGCAGCCGCCCGCGTTTGCCGGCGTCGTCGAAGCGCTTTTCCTCATAGCCGGGCGCCCCACCGCGCTCGCGCGGCAGCAGCCAGATCTGCAGCAGGTGCGCTTCCTCTTCCTTCGAACCGTTGAACTCGCTGTGCATCACGCCCGTGCCGGCGCTCATGCGCTGCACGTCGCCGGGGCGGATGGTCGAGCCGTTGCCCATGCTGTCGCGGTGCGCGAGCGCGCCGGAAAGCACGTAGGTCACGATCTCCATATCGCGGTGGCCGTGGGCTCCGAAGCCCTGGCCGCCCGCGATGCGGTCGTCGTTGAGCACCCGCAGCGCACCGTAGTGCATATGCGCTTCGTCGAAATAGTCTGCAAACGAAAAGCTATGGTACGAATCGAGCCAGCCGTGGTTGGCGTGGCCGCGTTCGTCGGCGCGTCGGATGGTCAGCATGGCAATCTCCGGTCAATCATGTCGATGTCCGAAGGTAAGGGCGGCGGCCCGCCTGCACAATCCGCAGCGGCGCACCGCATCGTTTCGCCAGCGACATCAATGGGCTGCGCTGCCAGCGCTGCCCTCCGTCAGACTGGCACACCCTCCGGCTTCGGGTAAAATACCGCGCTTTTCGGCCAGCGCGAGCCCGATGACCCGGGGCGGACAGCCCGGGGCGGCACCGCCGCCGCGCCAACGCGCGCGGCCGCCGGGGCCGGAGTGCGTCCGCGCTTTCCGACCCGCATTTTTGATCGCCTAGAATGGCGGCCAACGGTCACGAGCCTTAGCCGCCCCGCTTCGGCCGCGCGCCCCTTACCGCGCCGCGCCGCCCGTATCAGCTGTGCATGGGACCGCAGTCAGTGTTCACGCACTCGCTGCGGCTCGACAGGAGAATGATGAAGAAGTTTGCAGTGTGCGTGGCGCTGGCCCTGATCGCGGGCAGCGCCGCCGCCAAAGAGTGGAAAACCGTGCGCATCGGCGTGGACGCCAGCTATGCGCCGTTCGAGTCCAAAGCGCCGAACGGGCAGATCGTCGGCTTCGATGTCGACCTCACGAAAGCCCTGTGCGCGCGCATGAACGTGAAGTGCGTGTGGGTCGAGAACGACCTCGACGGCATCATCCCGGCGCTCAAGGCCCGCAAGTTCGACGCGATCGTGTCGTCGCTGACCGTGACGCCGCAGCGTGCCCAGCAGATCGACTACTCCGCGAAGATGTTCGATGCGCCTGCACGCATGCTCGCGCGCACGGGCTCGCCGCTGCTGCCGACGCCTGCCTCGCTCAAGGGCAAGAACGTGGGCGTCGAGCAGGGCTCGACCCAGGAAGCGTACGCGAAGGCGCACTGGGCGCCGCAGGGCGTGAACGTGATCTCGTACCAGAATCAGGATCAGGTCTACCAGGATCTGATCGCCGGCCGCCTCGACGCGACGCTGCAAGACGAAGTCCAGGCCGATTTCGGTTTCCTGAAAACGCCGCGCGGCAAGGGTTTCGCGTGGGCGGGCCCGGAAGTGGAAGACCCGGCGACGATTGGCGACGGCACGGCGATCGGCCTGCGCAAGGACGACGCCGACCTGAAGGCGAAGTTCAACACGGCGCTGGCCGCGATTCATGCCGACGGCACGTTCGACAAGATCGCGAAGCAGTACTTCGACTTCGATATCTACAAAGGCAAGTGAACGGGAAAGCACACGCAGGTAAATAAACAACGAGACATTACCGCTCGCGCCGCGCGCCAGGACGCTTAAAGCCCCGGGGGCTCCCCGATAGACCGCCACCGGGCTTCGTATACAGTCACAGGCGCAGTCACAGGCGCGCTCGCGAGCGCAATTGCATCGGCCACGCGCGCGTACGCAACACCGCGCAAAACACCGCGCGGCCATGAACGGATTTGAACCGCGGCACACAAACGCCGCGCCTTTCGCGGTGTGAGAAACGCACCGTCAAGGACTTGCCCATGTTTCTTCAAGGCTACGGCCCGCTGATCCTCGCCGGCACCTGGCAGACCGTCAAGCTCGCCGTGCTGTCGCTCGCGCTCTCGTTCGTGCTCGGGCTGATCGGCGCGGCGGCCAAGCTCTCCAAAAACCGCGTCGCGAACGGCGCGGGCACGCTCTACACCACGCTCATTCGCGGCGTGCCCGATCTCGTGCTGATGCTGCTGCTGTTCTACAGCATCCAGATCTGGCTGAACAACCTGACCGACATGCTCGGCTGGGATCAGATCGACATCGACCCGTTCCTCGCGGGCGTGGTCGTGCTCGGCTTCATCTACGGCGCGTACTTCACCGAGACCTTCCGCGGCGCGTTCATCGCGGTGCCGCGCGGCATGCTCGAAGCGGGCCACGCCTACGGCATGACGAACTGGCAGGTGTTCACGCGCATCATGTTCCCGCAGATGATGCGCTTCGCGCTGCCCGGTATCGGCAACAACTGGCAGGTGCTCGTGAAGTCCACGGCGCTCGTCTCGATCATCGGTCTCGCCGATGTCGTGAAGGCCAGCCAGGACGCCGGCAAGGGCACGCTGCGCTTCTTCTTCTTCACGCTGCTCGCCGGCGCGATCTATCTCGTCATCACCACGGTCTCCAACTTCGTGCTGATGTATCTCGACAAGCGCTACTCCACCGGTGTGCGCAAGGCGGATCTCTGAATCGCACGAGGCCAAGACCATGCAAGACTTCGTCCAACTGATCCAGCAGTACTGGCGCAACTACCTCTTCTCCGACGGCTACCATTTCAGCGGCGTGGTCATCACGCTGTGGCTGCTCGTCATCTCGATCGGGCTCGGCTTCTGCCTCTCGGTGCCGCTCGCCGTGGCCCGCGTATCGAAGAAGAAGTGGCTCGCCGGGCTCGTGTGGCTTTACACGTATATCTTCCGCGGCACGCCGCTCTACGTGCAGCTGCTGCTGTGCTACACGGGCCTTTACAGCCTCGAGATCGTGCGCAATCACGAGCTCACGAGCGCGTTCTTCAGAAGCGGCATGAACTGCACGCTGCTCGCGTTCACGCTCAACACCTGTGCGTACACCACGGAAATCTTCGCGGGCGCGATCAAGGCCACGCCCTACGGCGAGATCGAAGCCGCGCGCGCCTACGGCATGTCGCAGTTCACGTTGTACCGCCGCGTGATCCTGCCTTCGGCGCTGCGTCGCGCACTGCCCTACTACAGCAACGAAGTCATCCTGATGCTGCACGCAACGACCGTGGCCTTCACGGCCACCGTGCCCGACATCCTGAAGATCGCGCGCGACGTGAACTCGGCGACGTACCAGTCGTTCGGCGCGTTCGGCATCGCCGCCCTGCTGTACCTGATCATTTCTTTCACGCTCGTGTGGCTGTTCCGCCGCGCCGAGCGCCGCTGGCTCGCGTACCTGCGACCGCAAGGCAAGTGAGCTCGCTAGAGGCTATTTGATGAATTCCCAGAAGCAGAAGCTGTTCGTCGACTCCATCCACAAGAAGTACGGCGACAACGAAGTCCTCAAGGGCGTGTCCCTGAAAGCCAATGCAGGCGATGTGATCAGCGTGATCGGCTCGTCCGGATCGGGCAAGAGCACGATGCTGCGCTGCGTCAACTTCCTCGAGCAGCCCAACGCCGGGCGCATCGTGGTGGACGGCGAGGAAGTCGCCACGCGCGCCGACAAGCGCACGGGCGCGCTGCACCCCGCCGACGCGAAGCAGCTCCAGCGCGTGCGCACCAAGCTCGCGATGGTGTTCCAGCACTTCAACCTGTGGTCGCACATGTCGGTGCTCGAAAACGTGATCGAGGCGCCGGTGCACGTGCTGGGTCTGTCGCGCAAGGAAGCCGAAGATCGCGCGCGCACCTATCTGGAGAAGGTCGGTCTCGCGCCGCGCGTGGAGAAGCAGTACCCCTCGCACCTCTCGGGCGGTCAGCAGCAACGCGTGGCGATCGCCCGCGCGCTCGCCATGCACCCCGACGTCATGCTGTTCGACGAGCCGACCTCGGCGCTCGACCCCGAACTCGTGGGCGAAGTGCTCAAGGTCATGCAGAAGCTCGCCGAGGAAGGCCGTACGATGATCGTGGTCACGCACGAAATGGGTTTCGCGCGCAACGTTTCGAACCACGTCATGTTCCTGCACAAGGGACTCGTGGAAGAAGAAGGCCAGCCGTCCGAGGTATTCGCCAATCCGAAGAGCGAGCGCCTGCGCCAGTTCCTTTCAGGCAGCCTCAAGTAAGACGACCTTCAGGGTCGCCGCCTTTCGGCGATGTAGTAAAAGTAGTTTTACAAGGCGCTTACAGCGCCTTTTCTTTTTTCGTCTTTTACCCTCGAAAAGCCGCCGCTTTGACGTCAAAAACGGCGTTTTTCGCATTACTCCTTGTGAAATCGCTCGTCAATAGTGGCAATCCTGAACTTAGCCAATAAATTGACGTGAGTCCCTTATCCCGTAAGGCTTTCGATCTATTTGTAGTATCCCTCTGACCACCATCCAGGAAGGCCATATTGCAATTTGACGACACCACGGGGTGCGAGCACGAATTAGTTCGCCAGCGCGGACCTTTTTTGCTAAATTAGTAACCAAAGTAGCAAAACAAAGTTCATTAAAAGTAGTTTCACTTCAAAAAGAACGGGAGATGCCAGTCAACCAGGGGACCTGCAAGACGACCCAGCCCGGGTCATGCAGCGGCACCAGCCCGTACGCCGGTCCTCAGGGTAATTCTCCCTCACGCGACGATTTCTGTTCGCAGCGCCGCCAAGCGCACGGACGTCTTTCGCAGTACTAAGGTTGACTCTTTGACAGGGTATGGAGGAGAAGATGAAGAAAGCTTTGCTCGCCGCAGCATTGATGTCGGCTGGCGTGGTCGCGCATGCACAAAGCAGCGTCACGCTGTATGGCCGTCTCGACATGGGTATCGCGTACATGAACGGCATCGGTGCCGGCGTCAGCACCACTCCCGGCAGCATCGGCTCGGCTACCCACGGCTCCAGCCAGGTTCAGCTCGAAAGCGGCTACTGGGGCACCAGCCTGTGGGGCATGAAGGGCGTTGAAGACATCGGTGGCGGCAACAAGGTTCTGTTCCACCTGGAAGGCAGCTTCAGCACGGCTAACGGCTCGCTCGGCTCGGCCGGCTCGCTCTGGAATCGCTGGGCAACTATCGGTGTAGCGAACGACCAGTTCGGTACGCTGCTGGCTGGCCGCATGCTGTTCATCTCCAACGGCATTTGGGACTTCGACCCGTTCGGTCAGTCGAACTGGTCGTCGGCTTCGATGGTCCGTGGCCGCAACTGGCCGCAATCGAGCAACAACATTTCGTACCAGTCGCCGAACTGGATGGGCTTCGACGTGTACGGCCAGTACGCGTTCTCGAACGCAACGAACTGGAACGGCAACGGCTCGACGTCGCAAGGTCGTGAAGCTGGCCTGCAGCTCACCTACACGAGCTCGCTGTTCCAGGTCCGCGGTCTGTATGACGAAATCCGCAATCCGAACAACGGTCAGCTCGGCGGCGTCTACAACGCGCTCAACGGCGGCAATACGACTCCGGTCGGCACCCAGGCCACGGGCAACGGCGTGTTCGCGTACTCGCGCGACTACATGGCCATGTTCAACGTGTTCCTTGGCGCATTCAAGATTCAGGGCGGCTACGAAGCCATCCGTTCGTCGGGCATGAACCCGGGCATCATCGGTCAGCCGACCACGCTTGACCACGAATGGGGCGGTGTGACGTGGCAAATGACGCCGGCTGCAGCGCTGATCGCAGCGGTCTACCACGTCAATGCGAACAACGGCGGCGGTAACGCCACGCTGTACACGGTTGGTGGTTCGTACAACCTGTCCAAGCGCACGCTGCTCGACATTCAGGCAGGCACGGTGCAGAACAGCAAGACGGCCAACTTCGGCCTGAACGCCAACAACTTCGGTACGGCTGCCGCAACCGGCAACCCGCTGCCGGGCCACAGCCAGGTTGGCGTGTACGCAGGTATCCAGCACTCGTTCTAATTTGAAGCGAGTGTAGACAGAACAGCTACATCGACGTTTTCACGCTGCTGCGAGAGGCGCGTATCGGTGCGATGTCCGAAAGGGTATCGCACCGTTTTTTATGCTGGGGACGGGCCGCGAAAGCGGCGCCGTCCCCTTTTCTATTGGTGCATCCGGTGCTTCGTGTACTTCGGGGCCGCAAAGCGGACGGCCTCACACCGCCGCTTCGTTCTCCTCGCCCGTGCGGATGCGGATCACGCGCTCCACGTCGGTCACGAAGATCTTGCCGTCGCCGATCTTGCCCGTGCGCGCCGCGCCGATGATCGCGTCGATCACCTGGTCGGCCTGATCGTTCGCGACGACCACCTCGATCTTCACCTTCGGCAGGAAGTCGACCACGTATTCGGCGCCGCGGTAAAGCTCCGTATGGCCCTTCTGGCGGCCGAAGCCCTTGACCTCGGTGACGGTCAGGCCCGTGAGGCCCACTTCGGCGAGTGCCTCGCGCACTTCGTCGAGCTTGAACGGTTTGATCACGGCAGTAATGCGTTTCATGGCGAACCTCGTCTCGTTATCGGATCAGTCGGAAATTTCAGAACCTATCGGGATTCTACGCTGTGCGGCCGGGGCTCAAGCCGAGGGCTTGCCCGCGCTCGCCCCACTCGCTTCATCGGGTACCTGTTCCAGGTCGGCGAGCCACACCACCGACTCCGAATCGCTCGGCGC
Organism: Paraburkholderia sp. J11-2; assembly: GCF_905220185.1. Taxonomy (NCBI): domain Bacteria; kingdom Pseudomonadati; phylum Pseudomonadota; class Betaproteobacteria; order Burkholderiales; family Burkholderiaceae; genus Paraburkholderia; species Paraburkholderia sp. J11-2. The sequence continues at coordinate 12,986 of NZ_CAJMYY010000011.1, forward strand.
GCGCCAGTCGCCGCGCGGCGACAGCGAGCCGCCCGAGCCGACCTTCGGCGAATTCGGAACACAGGTGCGCTTGAACTGGCTCTGGCGGAAGAAGCGGTCGAGGAATATGCGCAGATTGCGCTTGATCGCCGCAAGATCGTACTGGTTGCGCACGACTTTCGCGTTCTCGGGCCACGCCCCGGCTTCCCGGTCGCCCCACGCGTGGCGCGCGAGGAACGCCACCTTCGAAGGCGCGAAGCCGAAGCGCAGCGTGTAGTAGAGGTTGAAGTCCTGAAGCTCGTACGGGCCGATCGTGCTCTCGGTTTTCTGCTCGGGCGCGCCATCGGACTTGCCCGGAATCAGCTCGGGGCTAATGTCGGTGGCGAGAATCGCTTCGAGCACGTCGCGGCCGCTCTCGCCGTTCTGGCCAATCTGGCCGGTTTCGGCCACCCAGCGTACGAGATGCGTGATGAGCGTCTTCGGCACGCTCGCGTTCACGTTGTAGTGCGACATGTGATCGCCCACGCCGTACGTGCACCAGCCGAGCGCAAGCTCGGAGAGATCGCCCGTGCCGATCACGATCGCGTGATTGAAGTTGGCAAGGCGGAACAGGTGATTCGTGCGCTCGCCGGCCTGCACGTTTTCGAAGGTGATGTCGTAGGTTTCCTTGCCTTCCGAATACGGATGACCCAGGTCTTCGAGCATCTGCATGCAGCTCTGGCGAATGTCGATTTCACGCGCCGTACAACCCACGAGCGCCATCAGTTCGCGTGCCTGGCGCAGCGTGCGCTCGCTCGTGGCGAACCCGGGCATGGTGTACGCGAGGATGTTCGCGCGCGGCAGCCCGAGGCGGTCCATCGCCTTCGCGCACACGAGCAGCGCATGCGTGGAGTCGAGCCCGCCCGACACGCCGATCACCACTTTCTTGATGCCCGCCTGCGAAAGCCGCTGCACGAGCGCCTGCACCTGGATGTTGTAGACCTCGTTGCAGCGCTCGTCGCGGCGCTTCGGATCGGCCGGCACGTAGGGGAAGCGCTCCACGCGGCGCGCCAGCGCGAGCGTTTCGCGCGCCCAGGCGCCCTCGCCCGCCAGCTCGCATGCAATCACGCGAAACTTCGCGACTTCATCGGCGTGGCGGCGAATCGAATCGCCGAACGTGGTCTGGCGGACGCGCTCCTGCTGCAAGCGCGCGAGATCGATGTCGGCGAAGATGAGGTGCGAGTCGTCCGGGAAACGCTCCGATTGCGCGAGCAGTTCGCCGTTTTCGCACACGAGCGCGTGACCGTCCCAGGCCATGTCGGTGGTCGATTCGCCCTTGCCCGCCGAGGTGTACAGATACGCCGCGAGACAGCGCGCCGACTGTTGCGACACCAGCTGCTGCCGGTAGCCCGCCTTGCCCACCACGACATTCGACGCCGAAAGATTCACGAGCACCGAAGCGCCCGCGAGCGCCGCGAACGACGACGGCGGAATCGGCACCCAGACGTCCTCGCAAATCTCCACGTGAAAGCGCAGACCCGCGACCTGTGGAACTTCGAACAGCAGCGACGCACCGAACGGCACGTCCGCGCCGGCGAGGCGCACGGTGTCGGTGCAAGCGACATCGGCGGGACTGAACTGGCGCGGCTCGTAGAACTCGCCATAGTTCGGCAGGAAGCTTTTCGGCACGACGCCTGCCACACGTCCGCCCGCCACGACAGCCGCGCAGTTGAAGAGTGAATGGCCCGCGCGCACCGGCAGCCCGACGATCATGACGAGCGGCAGCGTGGCCGAGGCTTCCACGATCTGCGCGAGCGCGCGCTCACAGGCGTCGAGTAACGCTTGCTGATGGAACAGGTCGTCGCAGGTATAGGCCGAGAGGCCCAGCTCGGGGAACGCGACGAGCGCAGCGCCCTTCGCAGCAGCCTCGCGCGCGAGCGCGAGCGTCTCGGTGGCGTTGAACGCAGGGTCGGCCACACGGCAGCGGGGCACGCCCACGGCCACGCGCGCAAAGCCGTGCGTATAGAGATTGAAGAAGCGCTCTTTCATTTCGATAACCTTGAGGCGGGCGCGCTGCGCACGAAAGCGCGCGCTCTGACGTTCGGGCTGCTTGATGCCGCTTGGTGCCGCTTGGTGCCGCGTGATGCCGCTTGATGTCCCCGCGCGGCTGCCGCCGCTGCAAGCGGCGCGGCGGTCCTCACCCGCTCGGGACGTTTGCTTTACCATGACCGTTTGCCGCGGCAGGCGCTGTTGAAACGCCCACGCCGCTTCCCACGCCAACGGGCACGCAAGTTGAAACAGGAACATTTCGATTATCGCACGGGCATCCTCGGCTCACCGTCCGAGGTCGACGCCGCCGAATGGAACGCGCTGCTCGCACGCCAGGCGCAGCCTACGCCTTTTTTGCGCCACGAATTCCTCGCTGCGCTCGACGCCACGCGCTGCACCACGCCGGACGAGGGCTGGGCCGCGCAGTTCGTCACGCTCACCGACACACGCACGGGGCGCCTCGCCGCCGCCGCGCCGGTGTACCTGAAGGGCCACTCGTACGGGGAATACGTGTTCGACTGGGCCTGGGCCGACGCCTACAAGCGCAACGGCCTCGAGTACTACCCAAAGCTCCTGTGCGCCGTGCCGTTCACGCCGGTGCAGGGCACACGCCTGCTCGCCGCCGACGCGACCGCGCGCCGCCACCTGGCCGCCACGCTCCTCGCGTTCGCCGAGCAGGCCGACGTCTCGTCGCTGCACGTGCTCTTCCCGACCACCGAAGACGCCGAGGCGCTGACCGACCTCGGCATGATGCAGCGTGAAGGCGTGCAGTTTCACTGGCTCAACGACGGCTATCGCGACTTCGAGGACTTCCTCTCGACGCTCGAGCAGAAGAAGCGCAAGAACATTCGCGCGGAACGCCGCAAGGTGCGCGAAGCGGGCGTAACGATGCGGCGCGTGCGCGGCGAGGACATCAGCGACGCCGAGTGGCGCTTTTTTAGCCGCTGCTACCGGCAGACGTATCGCGAGCACTTTTCGTCGCCGTATCTGAATCTCGACTTCTTCCGCACGATCGGCGAGACGATGCCGGAGAATCTGCTGCTCGTGATCGCCGAGCGCGAAGGCAAGCCGATCGCGAGTTCGCTCGTGGTCTGGCAGCGCGGCGAGAATGGCCAGGGCGGCACGCTCTATGGCCGCTACTGGGGCGCGCTCGAACACGTGCCGTGCCTGCACTTCGAGACCGCGTACTATCAGCCGCTCGAATTCTGCATCGAGGAAAAGCTCGACGTGTTCGAAGGCGGCGCGCAAGGCGAGCACAAGATGGCGCGCGGTTTCCTGCCCACCGCCACGCGCTCGGCGCACTGGCTCGCCCACCCTGCGTTCTCGGACGCCGTTGCGCGCTTTCTCGAAAACGAGACCAACCATATTCACGCCTATATGCACGAGCTCAATGAGCGCAATCCTTTTCGTGCTTGATGTGCCTGATGCGCCTGATGCGTGCGAAAAGCTCGCGCGCAGCGTGTCCTGAAACGCCCTCGCCTAATACGATCATCGCTTCCAGAACTATGCCGTGGTTCCTCTACATGCTCGAATGCGCCGACGGCAGCGTCTACACGGGCATTGCCATCGACGTCGCAGCCCGCTTCTCGCAGCACGCGAGCGGCACGGGCGCGCGCTACACGCGCTCGCGCAAGCCGGTGAAGGTGCTCGCGCAGTTCGAGTTCGCCGACCGGGCGCGCGCATCGAGCGCCGAATACTGGGTCAAACGCCTCACCCCGCGCGAAAAGCGCGCGCTCGCGGCCGGCGCGCGCACGCTCGAATCGGTCCTGCCGCCGCCACCCCCGCCTCCGGATACGTCCCCGGACACCGAAGCATCAGAATGAGCAAACCGAGCAAACGTCTTGCCAAACGGGCGTTTGCTCTTTTCATCGAACACCCCGCGTAAAGCCTAAAGCCGCCCGCAGCCTCCGCCGTTATTGCGCACAAGACGCCGGTCTTAGCCCCCGGCGTGCGCGCTCATTTCACCTCGGACGGGGCCGGTGAGGCATGCAGAGACCGATTAAGGCGGAGACGAGCCGGCTTGCCCCCGGTTGGCACGGATTGCGGCGCACGACCGCGGTCCTGCTGCCGCTATGGCTGCTCGCGGCCGTCATGGCGGTGATCGCCGCGGCCAGTCTCTCGATCATGTCGATCCTGCTTGCCTATGTGGCAGGAGAAAGCAGCTGGTCGAAGGGACAGAAGGACGCCGTTCACGCCCTGGAGCGCTATGCGCGCACCGGCGACGAAACGGACTACCGCACGTTCCTCTCCGGCATTGCCGTGCCGCTCGGCGACCGGGCGGCCAAGCTGGCGATGAACCGCGCGCAACCGGACACCGCGGCAATCCGGCGCGGCTTCGAGCTGGGCCGGATCGCGCCCGACGATATGGACGGCATGACCTGGGGCTACCGCACGCTCAAGAACACGCCGTGGATGCGCCCGGCGGTGGCGTTCTGGGATATCGGCGACCACTTTATCTTGCGTCTCGCCGATACAGGCGAGCGCCTGCACGCACTCGTGCAGTCGGGCCGGCTGCACGCGCCGGAGTCCGCCAACCTCGTGCGCGAACTGCGCGAGATCGACAGCCAGCTCGCGCCCATCGAAAGCGGCTTCTCCCGCTCGCTCGAGGACGCGGCACGCGCCACGCGCTCGCTCCTGACACTCGCGCTCGCCGCCTCCGCCATCGGGCTGCTCGGCGTGTTCTCGCAATTCATCCGCCGTGCGCTCGCGCGCAGCGACCGCCTCGAAGCCGAGGTTCGCAAGAACGAGGAGCGCCTCACACTAGGCTTTGAAGGCATCAACGCCGGGCTCTGGGACTGGGAGGTCGGCAGCCGCCAATGCTACTTCTCGAACTGGCTGTATGAGCAGCTCGGCTATGACGTGGGCACGCGCTTCGAAAGCGATACCGGCCTCACTCAGCTCGTCCATCCCGACGACCTCACGCTCGTGCGCCACGCGTTGCGCCAACACCTCGCGCGCGCAACGCCATTCGATGTGGAATTTCGTCTGCGCACCCTCGCGGGCACTTACTGCTGGTGCCGCGCACGCGGCCAGGCGGTGCGCGACGCGCGCGGGCGCGCCGTGCGCATGGTCGGCTGCCTGTTCGATATCACCGAACTCAGGACGGCCGAAGCGAAGGCCTATACCGAACGCGAACTGGCGGAGGTCACGCTGGCCTCGATCGGCGAAGCGGTGATCCGCACCGACGAGAACGCGCGCGTGACCTACTGCAACGCCGTGGCCGAACGCATGCTCGGCCGCGCGGCCGCCGATATGCTCTCGCAGCCGTTCGACGCGATCTGCGATCTGCGCAACGACGCGCACGAACCACAACGATTCGATATCCTGATCAATTCACAAGTGACGGCTGCGACGGACGACACAGGCGGCGTGACGCTTCACGTGACGCGTCCGAACGGCTCGCGCCTCGCGGTCGATTACTCGGTGTCGAAGCTGCGCGACGTGCAGCGCCGGGTGATCGGCACGGTGATCGTGCTCTACGACGTGAGCGCACTGCGCGAACACGCGGCCCGCCTCGCCTACCAGGCGACCCACGACGAGCTCACCGACATCTACAACCGCCGCGAATTCGAGCGGCGGCTCGCCGCGCTGCTCGACGACGGTGGCAATGCACAGCCGGGGCAGTCAGGACAGCCAGGACACGGCCACGCGGTCATGTTTCTCGACCTCGACCAATTCAAGGTCGTCAACGACACGTGCGGCCACTCGACCGGCGACGAACTGATCCGCCAGGTCTGCCGCGTGCTCAAAAGCGAGCTGCGCGGCGAAGACATCATTGCGCGCCTGGGCGGCGACGAATTCGGCGTCGTGCTGCCGCACTGCACGGCCGCGCACGCGTCGCTGCTCGCGGAGAACCTGCGCGCGGGCATTGCCGCGATCCGCTTCACGGGCGCCGGGCGCATCGTGCAGACGAGCGTGAGCATCGGACTGGTCAGCGAGGCGGCAGGCCTCGTTTCCGTAAAGGAAGTGATGAAGGCCGCGGACGTGGCGTGCTACATGGCGAAGAAGAAAGGCCGCAACCGCGTGCACCGCTTTCGCTATGACGACGAAGAACTCTCGCAAACCCACGCCCAGATGGCATGGGTCTCCGACATCAAGGCCGCGCTCGAAAACGGCCAGTTCTGCCTGTTCGGCCAGAAGATTCTCTCGCTCGCGCAGGCATCGTCGGCCGACGACACGCACGTCGAACTGCTGCTGCGCATGCAGACCGCCTCGGGCGCACTCGTGGAGCCGTCGGCCTTTATCGGCGCTGCGGAGCGCTTCGACCTCATGCCGGCTATCGACCGCTGGGTGATCGCGAGCGCGTTCGCGATGATCGCCGAAGGCACGCACGATTACGGCACCTGGTCGATCAACCTCTCGGGCGCCTCGCTCGGCGACGAGCAGCTCGCCGACTATATCGAGGCGCAGCAGCGCGTCTGGTCCGTCCCGTTCGAGCGCGTGTGCTTCGAGATCACCGAAACCGCCGCGATCACGAACATGGACGATGCGATCAAGCTCATCGAGCGCCTGCGCGCACAGGGTTGCCGTTTCGCGCTCGACGATTTCGGCGCGGGCATGTCGTCGTTCAACTACCTCAAACATCTGCACGTCGACTATCTGAAGATCGACGGCAGCTTTATCCGCGGCATCATCGACAGTCCGCTGGACCAGGCCATCGTGCGTTCGATCAACCAGGTCGCGCACGCAGCGGGGAAGCTTACGATCGCCGAGTGCGTGGAGGACGCCGCCATCGTGGACTGGATGATCGCGATGGGCGTGGACTACGCGCAGGGCTACGGCGTGGGCAGGCCCGCACGGCTCGACATCCTGCGCGGGCCGGAACTGCGCGACGTCGCCGAGGTGGGCTAGTCGAGCGCCCATGAAAAAACCGCACGGCCTGTCGGCGCGTGCGGTCTTTCGATCAACCCAAAAGCGTGCGAATTACTTCTTGAAGTTCGCCACGCCGTCGGTGATTTCCTTGTGGGCGGCTTCGATGCCGACCCAGCCTTCGACCTTGACCCACTTGCCCTTTTCGAGCGACTTGTAGTTCTCGAAGAAGTGCTTGATCTGGTCCTTCAGGTACTCGGGCACGTCGTCGAGCGACTTGAGGTTGGCCGTCATCGGGCAGACCTTGTCGTGCGGGACCGCGATCAGCTTCGCGTCGACGCCCGACTCGTCGGTCATCTGCAGCATGCCGAGCGCGCGCGAGCGCACGACGGAGCCTGCCAGCAGCGGGAACGGCGTGATCACGAGCACGTCGACCGGGTCGCCGTCGCCCGAGAGCGTCTGCGGAATGAAGCCGTAGTTCACGGGATAGCGCATGCCCGTGCCGACGAAACGGTCGACGACGAGCAGGCCCAGGTCCTTGTCGGCTTCGTATTTCACCGGATCGCTTTGCGCGGGAATCTCGATGATCACGTTGAAGTCTTGCGGCAGATCCTTGCCGGCGGGGACATTTGCAAAGCTCATGTGCGCTCTCTGTTGAGAAGGGAAAAAGCGACGGCTCGCGCGCAAAACCGGCGCGTAACCGGACGTCGCGGACGTTGGAAGATGGACGCCATTATAGCCAATCGGCCAGGGCGGGCCAGGGCAGCCGGCGCTTCGGCCCAGGGCTTTCCCGCACGCGGATGTAGTGCCTGCTGAATTCCCGCGCGTAGCGCCCGCGATTGGCGCGATAATGAAAGCGCCGGTGCGGCCCGCCATCGGGCCATCCGAGGCACGCTCCGGCGACGTTTCCCGTTTTGCGTTTCCCCTCCCTCGTTTCACCCCCATTTACGAGGCGCATGCATGGAAGAAGCGAAGCACTTCATCGGCGGCGAATGGCAAGCGAGCGCCAGCGGCGAAACGCTCGCCGCGATCGATCCCTCCACCGGCCAGCCGTTCGCGCAGCTCGCGCGCGGCAATGCCACCGACATCAACGACGCCGTCACGGCCGCACGCAAAGCCTTCGAGGGCGCATGGGGCGCATTGAGCGCCACCGAGCGCGGGCGGCTGCTGTTCGCGCTTTCGGGCCTTGTCCTCCAGCACAAGGAGGAACTCGCGCAGCTCGAAGCGCGCGACACGGGCAAGCCGCTCAAGCAGGCGCGCGCCGACGCCGCCGCGCTCGCGCGCTATTTCGAGTTCTACGCCGGCGCCGCCGACAAGCTGCACGGCGAAACCCTGCCCTACCAGACCGGCTATACGGTCCTCACGGTGCGCGAGCCGCACGGCGTGACGGGCCACATCGTGCCCTGGAACTACCCGATGCAGATCTTCGGCCGCAGCGTGGGCGCGGCGCTCGCCACCGGCAACGCGTGCGTGGTGAAGCCCGCCGAGGACGCCTGCGTGTCGCTCTTGCGCGTGGCCGAACTGGCGCGCGAAGCGGGCCTGCCCGCCGGGGCGCTCAACATCGTCACGGGCCTGGGGCATGAGGCGGGCGCGGCGCTCTCCTCGCACCCCGGCATCGACCACATCTCGTTCACCGGCTCGCCGCAAACGGGCAAGCTCGTCGCGCAGATGGCCGCCGAGCACCACGTGCCCGTCACGCTCGAGCTGGGCGGCAAGTCGCCGCAAATCGTCTTCGCCGATGCCGATCTCGACGCGGCGCTCCCCGTGCTCGTGGCCGCGATCGTGCAGAACGCGGGGCAGACCTGTTCCGCGGGCAGCCGCGTGCTGATCGAGCGTAGTGCGTACGAGCCGCTCATCGACCGGCTCGCTGCGTCGTTCGGCAAACTGCGCGTGGGCCCCGCCAGCGCCGACCTCGACTGCGGCCCGCTCATCAACGAGAAGCAGCGCCAGCGCGTGCGCGGCTTTCTCGACGAAGCCACCGCTTGCCGTATCGCCACGGCGGCGAGCGGCAGGCTCGAAGCGGATGCACCGAGCGGCGGCTTCTACGAAGTCCCGACCCTGCTGCGCGACGTGCCGCCGCACAGCCGTCTCGCACAGGAAGAAGTGTTCGGGCCGGTGCTCGCGGCCATGCCTTTCGAGAGCGAGGAGGAAGCGCTCGCGCTCGCCAACGGCACGCTTTATGGCCTCGTCGCCGGCATCTGGACGCGCGACGGCGCGCGCCAGATGCGTCTTGCCCGGCGCGTGCGCGCGGGCCAGGTGTTCGTCAACAACTACGGCGCGGGCGGCGGCGTCGAATTGCCGTTCGGCGGCACCCGGCATTCGGGACATGGGCGCGAAAAAGGCTTCGAGGCGCTCTATGGCTTCACGGTGCTGAAAACAATCGCGATCCGGCACGGCTGAACCCTTACGCAGTCAAGCAAGCACCATACAAACGGAGACACCATGCGACTCAAAGGCAAGACGGCTGTCGTGACAGGCGCCGGTTCGGGCTTCGGCGAAGGGATAGCCAAGACCTATGCGCGCGAAGGCGCGAACGTCGTCATCAACGATCTGAACGGCGATGCAGCAGAGCGCGTGGCGAGCGAGATCGCGCTCGCGGGCGGACGGGCCATCGCGGTGCAAGGCGACATTACGCGCGAAGCCGACTGGCACGCGCTGCGCGAAGCCGCCATCGAAGACTTCGGCAGCGTGCAGATCGTCGTCAACAACGCGGGCACCACGCATCGCAACAAGCCCGTGCTCGAAGTGAGCGAAGCGGAGTTCGACCGCGTCTACGCCGTCAACGTGAAGGGGCTCTACTGGAGCGTGCGCGCGTTCGTGCCGCATTTTCGCGAGCGCGGCGGCGGCGCGTTCGTCAACATCGCATCGACCGCGGGCATCCGGCCGCGGCCGGGCCTCGTCTGGTACAACGGCAGCAAGGGCGCGATGATCGTCGCCAGCAAGGCGCTTGCCGCCGAACTGGGCCCTGACCAGATTCGCGTGAACTGCGTGAATCCCGTGATCGGCGACACGGGCCTCACGGCGGAATTCATGGGCGTGCCCGACACGCCCGAGAACCGCCAGCGCTTTATCGCGACCATCCCGCTCGGACGGTTTTCCACGCCGCAGGACGTGGCCAATGCGTGCCTCTATCTCGCCTCGGACGAAGCGGCGTTCATCACCGGCACCTGCATCGAAGTCGATGGCGGCCGCTGCGTCTAGTGCGCGCCAAGTCGTTGACTAATCGGTGTTTTCCCCGAGCGTTACGCGCCGTCGCGCCACGGCGGCGCGTATAGAATGGTCGTGCTTTCGCGTCGAATACCCGCCATAACACGGCGGCAATACAACAAACACGCCAACGAGCAAGATCTTGCTCTGCATGGGACCGGAGCGCCATCTCCGGTCGACAAAGGAGACACCATGGCCAGTCCAGCGAATCACCTGCCGCAAGCGGGAGCGGGCGCACCGCCCTCCGCCTTCGAGGAAGCCACGTATCGCAAAGTCGCGTGGCGGCTCATTCCGCTTCTCATGCTGTGTTATGTGGTCGCGTATCTGGACCGCGTGAACGTGGGCTTCGCCAAGCTGCAGATGAGTTCGGCGCTCAATCTCTCCGATGCGGTTTATGGCTTCGGCGCGGGCATTTTCTTCGTCGGTTACTTTCTGTTCGAAGTCCCAAGCAATGTGATCCTGCATCGCGTGGGCGCGCGGGTGTGGATCGCGCGCATCATGGTCACGTGGGGCCTCGTCTCGATCCTGACGATGTTCGTCACCACGCCCACCATGTTCTACGTGATGCGCTTTCTGCTCGGCCTGTGCGAGGCGGGCTTCTTCCCCGGCATCATCCTCTACCTCACCTACTGGTATCCGGCGCATCGGCGCGGGCGCATGACCACGTGGTTCATGACGGCCATTGCGCTTTCGGGCGTGATTGGCGGGCCGGTGTCGGGCTGGATTCTCAAGTCCTTCGACGGTGCGAATGGCTGGCAGGGCTGGCAGTGGCTCTTCCTGCTCGAAGGGCTGCCTTCGGTGATCGTCGGCGTGCTGGTGTTCTTCGTGCTCGACGACCGCATCGGCAAAGCCAAGTGGCTCACCGAAGAAGAGCGCGCGCTGCTCGAACGCAACATCGCCGCCGAAGATGCCACCAAGGAAGACCCGCCGCTCATGAGCGTACTCACGAGCCCGCGCGTACTGGTCATGAGCCTCACCTACTTCTCGTTCGTGATGGGCCTTTACGGCGTGAGCTTCTGGCTGCCCACCATCATCAAGGCGACGGGCGTGAAAGACGCGCTCACGATCGGCCTGCTTTCGGCGATTCCGTTCGCGGCGGCCGTGGTCGGCATGGTGCTCTTCGCGAAGAGCGCCGACCGCACGCGTGAGCGCCGCTGGCACATCGCGATTCCCGCTGTCATCGGCGCGATCGGCCTCGTGCTCTCGGTCACCTGGGCGCACGACACCACGCTCGCCATGACGGCGCTCACCATCGCGACCATCGGCATTCTGACCACGCTGCCGCTGTTCTGGAGCCTGCCCACGGCCTGGCTCTCGGGCACAGCGGCGGCGGCCGGCATCGCGCTCATCAACTCGATCGGCAATCTCGCGGGCTTCCTGAGCCCGTATGCGGTTGGCTGGCTCAAGGAGGCCACGAAGGCCAACGATTCGGGCATGTACATGCTCGCAGCGTTCATGATCCTGGGCGGTTTGCTCGCACTTTCCGCACCGGCGAAACTCGTGAATCGCTGAAGCATTCCGAGGCTCTCCAAAAACAAACGGCCGCCTGTTTTGCAGGCGGCCGTTTTCGTTGCGACTGTAGATTCGCGGCGAGCTTCTTTACACCACGTTCATCGACAGCGCGCTTTCCCGATAGTGCGACGCAGCCTTGTCGCCGTCGCCGAGTTGCTCGTGCAGGCGCGCGAGCGCGCGATGCGAGCGGATCTTGAGCGGCTCGTTCTGCGTGGCGTCGGCGGACTTGAGCGCGGCTTCGAGGAACGACTGCGCCTTGCCCCACAGCTGCTGCTTCAGGCACAGGCGGCCCAGCGCGAACAGCAGGTCACCGTCCTCCGGGCGCTCCTTGCGCCACGCCTCGGCCTTCTGGATGAGCGGCAGCGCGTCGCTGCCAGCCGTGTCCGGATAGCGGCGCAAAAGGCGCGCGTCCCAGTTCTGCGCGAGCGCTTCCTCGACGATCTTGCGCGCGTCGGCCTGGCGATCGAGCGCGATCAGCAGTTCGGCGGCGCAATCGGCCAGACGCGGCGAGTGACGCTCGACGTTCGAGAGCGACTGCCACAGTTCGAGCAGCGCGTCGGCGTTGTGGCGACGATCGCGCAGCAGGTTTTCCGCCGCGAGCTGGCGCAGACGCACGGCCACGGCCGGGTGCAGCGCCTCGCGCTTTTCCAGCGTCTTCACGAGCTTGAGCACTTCGCTCCAGTTCTTCAGCTGCTGCTGGGCGCGCAGTGCGATCTGCTGAGCGTGAATGCGGCGGCCGCCCTGCGTGCGCATTTCGGTGAGCGCGGCGAGCGCGCCATCGGCGTCGCGGCCGTCGGCGCGCATGTCGGCGGTCGCCATGAGGCGCGCTTCCTGCAGGTCGGGGTCGTCGACCTGGGTGAGCCATTCGTCGCGGCGCGCGTATTCATGCAGACGATGCGCGGCCGTCGCGGCGATCAGGCCCGCGGCGCTCGTGTTCTTGATGTCAGCGAGCGAATCGCGCGCGGCCTTCTCGGCGCGCGAGAAGCGGCCCGCGTAGAGATTGCCCACGGCGTCGCGCAGCGCCGAGTTCGCCTTCTCGGTGCGCATGCGGGCGCGATAGGCGGCCACGCGGCGCGGCATCGTCACGATGTTGCGCGCGAAACGCAGGATCGCGTACAGCAGCAGGAAGGCCACCACGATGCCGACCACGAACAGGTTGAGCGAGACGTCTACCCGATACGGCGGATAGACGAGCAGCACCTGCCCGGTGTCGAAGCGCCCGACGGTCGCAAGCGCGACGGCAATCGCGAAGAGAAGCGCGAGCCAGAGGAGTCCACGGATCGCCATGTCTTACCCCCGGCTCCGGTATTGCTGGATCGCCTTCAGGCTCGTGTCGAGCGTGGGCAGCGCGACGGCGGCCGAGCCGTCGTTCACTTGCTTGAGCAGATCGCGCACGGTTTGCGTGTCTTTCGAGGCGCCGTCGAAGTAGCGCGCAAGCGTGGCGTCGGCGGCCGCGAGGTCGGACTTGAGCGTGTCCTGGTTGCGCGAGAGCAGCGAGAGGCGCGCCGAGAGCAAACGCAGCTTCAGGTTCTCGCGCACGAAGTAGCCTTGATCGGGCGACACGAGCATGGCGTCCGCGTTGTCGATGCGGCGCACCTGCACGAGGCTTGCGATCTGCTTGCCCACGCCGTCGACGAACGTGTCGATCCACACCTTCCATTTCGCCTGATTGGTCGCCGCGGCAACCTTTGCGACATCGGCGGGCTGCGCAGCTTCGGGCTTCGTATGCGCGACGATCGCTTCGCCCGAGAGCGGCAGCGAGTCGATCTGGCCGAGCGCGGTGTCGAGCTTGATGGCGAGGCCTGTGAGGTCCGTGGACGGCGCGGCCTTGAGCTTGTCGATGTCCTGCGCGATGGCCTTGCGCACGGCGATGGCTTGCGCGTTCTCCGAAGCGGCGAGGCGCGTGTCCGCGCTTTGCAGCGCGAAGAGCGCGAGCTGCGTGTTGCCCGTGAGCTGGAGCTGTTCGCTCGCACTCGAGAGCATCTGGCCGACTTCGGCGAGCGTCCAGTCGTCGCGGCTCTTCGAAAGATCGGCGTATTGCTGCGCGAGCGCCTGCTGCGAAGTCTGTGCGTCGGCGATCTTGCCTTCGAGCTGGGCGATCTGCTTGTCGAGCTGCTGCGCACCCGAGACGGCCTCGTCGGTGCGTGCGCGCAGCGCGGCGATCTGCTGCTCGCCTGCCTGCTGGCGCTGCGCGAGTTGCGTGTCGAGCCGGTCGAGCTTGCGGTTGAGCGCGTAGCCGCCCGCTCCTGCGCCTGCCGCGATCAGCACCACGACGAGCCACAGCAGCGCCGAGCCCGCGCCGCGGCGTGCCGCGCCCGGCGGCTGGGTCAGCGGCGCGGAAGACCCCGTGCCCGACGACGCATACGACGGCCGCGCCGACGCGCTGGCCGAAGCCGACGCGCCGGAGGAAACCGCCGCGCCCGTGGCGACGGCACCCTGGTTTGCTGTGCTGCTTGAGTTGTTCGAATCTGTCATGCGTGGGTTGGCCGGCGTCTGGGCCGGAGTGTTCTGAACCGGTTGAACAGCGGAAGAAGCGAGGCCTAGCAGCGTCTCGACGATGCGTTCGTCGCCCGCGCCGGACACCGTAATCCTATCAAAACCCATTGAGCGCGCCGTCTCGGCGATCCGCGGATGAGGCGCGACGAGCGGCGCATGACGCAGTTCGACGATCTCGCCCGCCGTGAGGTGCTCGCGCGCGAGTTCGTCGAGGTTGCGCACGCCCTCGGAACTCGTGACGAGCCACGCGTGCGGCGCGCCTTCGAGCAGCGCGTGCACCTGTGTCCACGTGGCGATGGGCGGCTCGGGCACGACACGGCGGTAAGCCGCTACGGTCTCCACCTCGGCGCCCGCTTCGCGCAGACGCTCGGCGAGCCACTCGCGGCCGCCGTCGCCGCGCACGATCAGCACGCGCTTGCCGGCAAAGGCGTCCGCGCCGAAGGTCTTCTCGAGCGCCGCGTAAAGCGACTCCGAATCGAAGCGCGCAGGCTCTTCTTCCCCCGCGCCCGCAGGGCTCACGACGCGATGCTCGGGCTCGGCCACGCCGTGACGCTCGAGCGCGGCCACGCTCGCCGGGCCGACCACGGCCACGGGCAGCGCGGGCGGCCAGATCGAGGACACCGAGGCATAGCATGCGAACGCGCGATCGACTGCGTTCGGCGAAACGAACACGACGAGCGCATAGCGTTCGAGCGCACCGAGCGCGGCGCGCAACGGCGCTTCGTCGGTCACGGGCGCAATGGAGATGAGCGGGAAGTCGAGCGTGCGCATGCCGCGCTGCGCGAGCCGCCCGGCGAGCCCATCCGACTGACCGGCCGGCCGGGTAATGACGACGGTGAACGGCGTGCTGCCGCTACCCGCGCTTGCCGACGACGCGCGCTTCGCGCCGGTGGAGGCGTCGCCAGGGCCGCCCCACTCGTCGGGCTGGCCGGCGTTGCCGCGCGGTTGCCAGGGGCCGGCCATCATCGGGAGGCCGGGCCTTCGCCCGTGCCGGTTGGGTTGTTCATGGCAGCGCCCGTTTGAGGCGCCGTATTCGGGCCGTCGGCGGCCTGGGCCGCATCCGCGAGCGCGCGCACGATCTCGAGCGCGCCTTGCGCGATGAGGTCGTCGGCAACGCGGCGGCCGAGCGCGACGGCCTCGTCGACCGTGGACGCCGCGGTGGCCTCCTGCGCGGCGAGCACACGGCTCGCGTCGGGCGTGGCGATCGTGCCGCGCAGCGCGAGCATGCCGTCGTGCCACTGCGCGTAGGCCGCGAGCGGCACCGTGCAGCTGCCGCCCAGTGCGCGCGAAACCATGCGCTCGGCCTCGACGGCCTTCGCGGTGGCGTCGTCGTGCAGCGGCGCGAGCCATGCGGCGATATCAGCGCGGTCGGCGCGGATTTCGATGCCGAGCGCGCCCTGGCCCGCCGCCGGCAAGCTGTCCTCGGGCTCGATCAGCGCACGGATGCGCGCGCCGAGGCCAAGACGCTTCAAGCCCGCAGCCGCGAGAATGATGGCCGCGTAGTCGCCGCGATCGAGCTTGGCGAGGCGCGTGTCGAGATTGCCGCGCAACGGCTTCACGTCGAGATGCGGATAGCGCGCACGGATCATCGACTCGCGGCGCAGGCTGGACGTCCCCACCACGCTGCCCGCGGGCAACGCGGCGAGCGAATCGTAGTCGTTGGAGACGAACGCGTCGCGCGGGTCCTCGCGCTCCATAATGGCCGCGAGCGTGAAGCCTTCGGGCAACTCCATCGGCACGTCCTTGAGCGAGTGCACTGCGAGATCGGCGCGGCCCTCGGCCAGCGCCTGCTCCAGTTCCTTCACGAAAAGACCCTTGCCGCCCACCTTCGAAAGCGTGCGGTCGAGAATTTGATCGCCGCGTGTCGTCATTCCAACAATTTTCACGTCGCAGGCTGGATATAATTTGTGCAGCGCAGCTTGCACATGCTCTGCCTGCCACATCGCGAGGCGGCTCTCCCGCGAAGCGATCACCAGGGTGCGGGGCATGGGCGCGGATAACGTCTCGGAGTTCATGGCAAGTACATCGAATGACGGGATGAAAAGCAGGATCGGATAACAGGCAATGTTAGCACGCGCCCTTTTTACCGCCTCCCCGCAGGGACAGGCTGGGAAGGCGCGGGCGGCGGCAAGGAAGAGACTCTGGCGTTGCACGCGGCGCCTACTGTATTCATCGTAGGCAATTTGGTACGCAATGCGCCGCGAGCCGGCCACTGGCGATACGTCATGGACACGGCGGCCCGAAGAGGCTGCGTGTGGCGCGCGCAGGGTTCGCGTGTGGCGCATGCGCAGCCCGCATGGCTGCGGCCATCGCCGCGGTGGCGCTTCGGCTTGCGTACGCGCTCGCAGCGGCGCACTCTCCAGCAACGCCTGCACCCGGCGCACCGCCTTTGGCGGCCCGCGCCGCCTCTGCACTATCCGCACGGCTCACGCAGGGTGGCACCTTCCACCCTCTCCAGGTTGCACCCGCAGTACACGGCCCGGCACGCGCCGCGGCCATGCAGTTGGTAGTTCTCCGACTAACCTGCCCATATCCTGGCAAGCCTCAAGGAAAACATCGTGAAGTCTTCAGGCTCGGCGCGCGCAGAGCGCCGCAACACCGCATCGCAGAACGCAACTTCGAAGGCCGCACCGGCCACGCCGTCCACGAAACCGGCGAAAACGACGAAGACTACGAAGACCACGAAATCCGTCACGACCAAACCGGCGACCCAGACCAAAGAGGCCGCCGAGGCCGTCAAGGCAGCAAAGGCGGTGAAGACGCCGAAGGCCGCTCAAGCCACGAAGGCCACGAAGGCCCCGAAAGCGGGCGCCGGCGTCTCGCGCAACGGCCGCGCGCGCGACGACAAGGACCAGCCGCTCTTCGAAGACATCCGCTTCCTGGGCCGCCTGCTCGGCGACGTGCTGCGCGAGCAGGAAGGCGACGCCGTGTTCGACGTGGTGGAGACCATTCGTCAGACCTCGGTGCGCTTTCGCCGCGAGGACGACAACGCCGACGCGCTCGCGCTGGAAAAGCAGCTGCGCGCGCTCTCGCCCGAGCAGACCGTGAGCGTCGTGCGCGCGTTCAGCTACTTCTCGCATCTCGCGAACATCGCTGAAGATCGCCACCGCAATCGCCGCCGCCGCATTCACGACCTCGCGGGCTCGGCTCCGCAGGCAGGCACCATCGCCCATTCGCTCGAACGTCTCGCGCAAGCGGGCTCCGCCGCGACGCCGGTGCTCCAGCAGTTCTTCAACGACGCGCTGATCGTGCCCGTGCTCACCGCGCACCCCACCGAAGTGCAGCGCAAGAGCACGCTCGACTCGCAGCACGACATCGCACGCCTGCTCACCGAGCGCGACCAGCCGCTTACGCACCGCGAACTCGAACACAACGAGCAGCTGCTGCGCGCACGCGTGACCTCGCTCTGGCAAACGCGCATGCTGCGCGACTCGCGCCTGACCGTTGGCGACGAAATCGAGAACGCGCTTTCGTATTACCACACGACCTTCCTCACCGAGATCCCCGCGCTCTACAGCGAGATCGAAACGCAGTTGAAGGAGCACGGCCTTTCGGCGCGCCTGCCCGCGTTCTTCCAGATGGGCAGCTGGATTGGCGGCGACCGCGACGGCAACCCGAACGTCACCGCCGCCACGCTCGAAGAAGCGAGCGAGCGCCAGGCGCAGGTGATCCTCCAGCATTACCTCGACGAGGTGCACCGTCTGGGCGCCGAGCTTTCGGTGTCGAACCTGCTCGCGGGAGCAAGCGATGAACTGAAGGCGCTGGCCGAAGCCTCGCCCGACCAGTCGCCGCACCGCGTGGACGAGCCGTATCGCCGCGCGCTGATCGGCGTGTACACGCGCCTCGCCGCCAGCGCACGCGTGCGCCTGGGCGAAGGCGTGGTGGCCGTGCGCAGCGCGGGCCGCAACGCCGCGCCGGTGCGCGCGAAGCCCTATGCCGATGCGGATGAGTTCTCGCGCGACCTGCATATCCTGATGGATTCGCTTGCCGAGCATCATGGCGCGTCGCTCGCGACCACGCGTCTCGCGCCGCTCATGCGCGCCGTCGACGTGTTCGGCTTCCATCTCGCCTCGATCGATCTGCGCCAAAGCTCGGACATTCACGAAGCGGTGATTACGGAGCTGCTCGCGCGCGCCGGCGTCGAAGCCGACTACGCGGCGCTTTCGGAAGAAGACAAGCAGATCGTGCTGCTCGCGCAGCTCGCCGACCCGCGCACGCTGCGCTCGCCGTACCTCGATTATTCGGACCTCGTGAAGAGCGAGCTGGGCGTGCTGGAAATGGCGCGCGTGACGCGCGAGAAGTTCGGCGCGCGCGCGGTGCGCAACTACATCATCTCGCACACCGAAACGGTTTCCGACCTGCTCGAAGTCCTGTTGCTGCAAAAGGAAACCGGCCTCGTGAGCGGGCGCCTCGGCCACGCGGAAGACCCCGCGAAGGCCGCGCTGATGGTGATCCCGCTCTTCGAGACGATTCCCGACTTGCGCCACGCGCCGGGCATCATGCGCGACCTGCTCGCGCTGCCGGGCATCGACGGCATTGTCGAGCACCAGGGCAACGAGCAGGAAATCATGCTCGGCTACTCGGACAGCAACAAGGACGGCGGCTTCCTCACGTCGAACTGGGAGCTGTATCGCGCGGAGCTGGCGCTCGTCGCGCTGTACAAGCAGCGCGGCATCACGCTGCGTCTGTTCCACGGCCGCGGCGGCACGGTAGGCCGCGGCGGCGGCCCGACCTACAACGCGATCCTCTCGCAGCCGCCGGGCACGGTGGAAGGCCAGATCCGCCTCACGGAACAGGGCGAAGTCATCGCGAGCAAGTTCGGCAATCCGGAGATCGGGCGCCGCAACCTCGAAACGGTCATTGCCGCGACGCTTGAAGCGACGCTGCTGCCAATGGGCGGCGCGGGTAGCGCGCCCGATCAACTGCCCGCCTTCGAAGAGACGATGCAGCAGCTCTCCGACGCCGCAATGGCCGCGTACCGTTCGCTCGTGTACGAGACGCCCGGCTTCACCGACTACTTCTTTGCCTCGACGCCGATCACGGAAATCGCGGAACTGAACATCGGCAGCCGTCCGGCCTCGCGCAAGCTGCAGGACCCGAAGAACCGCAAGATCGACGACCTGCGCGCGATTCCGTGGGGCTTCTCGTGGGGCCAGTGCCGCTTGCTGCTCACGGGCTGGTACGGTTTCGGCAGCGCGGTGAGCTCGTTCCTCGACGACGCGGGCAGCGACGCCGAGCGCGCGCGCCGTCTTGCGATGTTCAAGAAGATGTACAAGACCTGGCCGTTCTTCTCGAACCTGCTCTCGAACATGGACATGACGCTCGCGAAGACCGACCTCGCGGTGGCCTCGCGCTACGCGCAGCTCGTGGCCGACAAGAAGCTGCGCAAGCTCGTGTTCGAGCGCATCGTGGCCGAATGGGAGCGCACGACGAAGGTGCTCGGCGAGATCACGGGGGCGGCCGAACGGCTCGCCGACAACCCGCTGCTCGCGCGCTCGATCAAGAACCGCTTCCCGTACCTCGATCCGTTGAATCACTTGCAGGTGGAGCTGATCAAGCGTTATCGCGCCGGCGACCCGAGCCCGCGCGTGCAGCGCGGGATTCATCTGACGATCAACGGGATTGCGGCGGGGTTGCGCAATACGGGTTAAGCGGCGGGTCAAGCGTTCGCGCCGTGCTCATGGACAAACGGCGTCGTGCCTTCGCGGGCACGACGCCGTTTTTTGTTGCCGCAACGGGTGGTCAGTCCCGCCGCGTCGCCTCGATCATCAATGCGTCGAGCTTGAACGACAAATCGCTCTGCACATCGAAATATTGGCGCACTTCATCGGGCGCGCGCTCCCACATCGAGCGGATCGCCGTCACGCGCTCGGGCGGCGTGCGCATACGCGCGACCCACGAATCGAAGTCGAGTGCGATGCGCCAGCGCTCGCTCACCTTCGCCTCGAAGCCGGCGGCATCCAGCATCGCAATCCACTCGTCGGCGCGATAGTCGCGAATGTGCGAAGCGTCGCGCAACAGTTCGATCGCCTGAATATGCGTGTCGTAAAGCGGATCGTCGATGCCCGCGATGTCGATGAACTTCAGCCGGCCGCCCGGTTTGAGCACGCGGTACACCTCGGCCAGCGCGCGCGGCACGTCGCGCCAGTGATGCGCGCTCATGCGGCTCACGGCCCAGTTGAAGCTCGCGTCGGCGAACGGCAGCGTTTCCGCCGCGCCCTGCTGCGTGCGCACCGTCGTCAAGCCGCGCTCCTTCGCGGCGGCTTGAACCGTGGCGAGCATCTGCGGGGCGATGTCGTAGGCCACGACTTCACGCACGTGCGGTGCCACGGCAAAGCTCGCGTGGCCCGCGCCGCAGCCCATGTCCAGCACCGTCGCATTGCCGCAGGTGGCCGCGAAGGTCGCGGCGAGGTTCTCCAGATCCGCGCCGCTCGCGTGGACCTGGCTCGTGAGGTAGGCGGCGGCGGTCGAGCCGAATGCGTCGGCGACCTGATCGTGATGCTTCATCGCATGCTCCTTTTGCGGGTTCTTATGCGGTGCTTTATGTAGGGCGCGAAGCGTCGAGCGCTGCGCGTAGCGGGTGCTGCAATCTCCGGGCGGTCTGACGTGGCGGCCCGTCGCCGCGTCAGACGCTACAATAGAGCCCGTTCTGTACCAGTACAAGTTAAGCGATTATTCTGGTATCGCCGCCACCTGCCCCACACCCAATGAGCCTCGACACGCCCGCCGCCGCCAGCGGCTCCGCCAAGACCCTCGACGCGACGCCCGCCCGCGCGCTCGGCGAATTCATCCGCGCCCATCGCGAGCGCCTCTCGCCCGCGGAGGTCGGCCTGCCGCCGGGCCCGCGCCGCCGCACGCCGGGCCTGCGCCGCGAAGAAGTCGCGCAGTTGTGCGGCGTGAGCCCGACCTGGTACACGTGGATCGAGCAGGGTCGCCCCGTTTCGGCGTCGGCGGACGCGCTCGCGCGCATCGCCGTCGCGCTGCGGCTCTCGCGCGCCGAGCGCGCCTATCTGTTCGAGCTGGCTGCGCAGCGCGACCCCGCCGAGCCCGACCCGGCCACCGCCGCGGACGCCCCCGCCACGCTTTTGCAGACGGTGAAGCTCGTCGACGCCCCCGCCTACGTGCTCGACCGCCAGTGGACCGCGCTCGCGTGGAACGCCCATGCGGCGGACCTCTTCACGGGCTGGCTCGACGGCGAGCACGACCGCAACCTGCTGCGCTTCACCTTCACCGAGCCGCTCGGTCGCGAGCTGATCGTGGACTGGGAAACGCGCGCGCGCCGCCTCGCCGCCGAGTTCCGCGCCGATTCGATCCGCCATCTGAACGATGCGCCCACGCGCGCGCTGATCGATTCGCTGATCGCCGCGAGCGACGAGTTCACGCGCTTCTGGGCCTCGCAGGACGTGTTCGAGCGCGAGGGCGGCCGGCGCGAGTTCAACCATCCGCGCCATGGCCGCATTGCCTACGACCAGATCACCTTCAAGCCCGCTCACCGCGAGGATCTCAAGCTCGTGGTGCTGGTGCGGCTTTGAGCGCGGCCTGGCGACGGCCCGGCAAGCGCCCGATGTTAAAATTGTGGTCTTTCATGCCGTGCGAGACGTAACGCGCCGCGCGGCCCGCGCTTTTTCACGCTCATCACGCTCGTTCACGCCCCATCACCATGACGTCCCAACTGCACAAAAAAGGCGAAGCCTGGTCGGCTCGCTTCTCCGAACCCATGTCGGAGCTGGTCAAGCGCTACACGTCGTCGGTCTTCTTCGACAAGCGTCTCGCGCTGGTCGACATCGAGGGCTCGCTCGCGCACGCGGCGATGCTGGCCGCGCAGAAGATCATCTCCGCCGACGACCTCGCCGCCATCCAGGGCGGCATGGCGAAGATCAAGGGCGAGATCGAGCGCGGCGAATTCGAGTGGCTGCTCGACCTCGAAGACGTGCACCTGAACATCGAAGCGCGCCTGACCGCCCTGATCGGCGATGCAGGCAAGCGCCTGCACACGGGCCGCTCGCGCAACGACCAGGTCGCGACCGACATCCGCCTGTGGCTGCGCGGCGAGATCGACCGCATCGGCGGCCTGCTCGGCGACCTGCGCGGCGCGCTGCTCGATCTCGCTGAACAGCACTCGGGCACGATCATGCCCGGCTTCACGCACCTGCAGGTGGCGCAGCCGGTCACGTTCGGCCATCACCTGCTCGCCTACGTGGAAATGTTCACGCGCGACGCCGAGCGCATGGTCGACTGCCGCAAGCGCGTGAACCGTCTGCCGCTGGGCGCGGCGGCGCTCGCGGGCACGAGCTACCCGATCGACCGCTTCGCCGTGGCGAAGACGCTGGGCTTCGACGGCATCTGCGCGAACTCGCTCGACGCCGTCTCCGACCGCGACTTCGCGATCGAATTCACGGCAGCCGCCGCGCTCGTGATGACGCACGTCTCGCGCTTCTCGGAAGAACTGGTGCTGTGGATGAGCCCGCGTGTGGGCTTCATCGACCTGGCCGACCGCTTCTGCACGGGCTCGTCGATCATGCCGCAGAAGAAGAACCCGGACGTGCCGGAACTCGCGCGCGGCAAGACCGGCCGCGTGAACGGCCACCTCATGGCGCTCCTCACGCTCATGAAGGGCCAGCCGCTCGCGTACAACAAGGACAACCAGGAAGACAAGGAGCCCCTGTTCGACACCGTCGATACGGTGGCGGACACGCTGCGCATTTTCGCGGAGATGGTGGCGGGTATCACGATCAAGGAGCAGGCCATGCGCGCGGCAGCGCTGCAAGGCTTCTCCACGGCCACGGATCTGGCCGACTACCTCGTCAAGAAGGGCCTGCCATTCCGCGACGCGCACGAAGCGGTGGCGCACGCCGTTCGTATCTGCGTGGACCGCAACTGCGATCTCGCCGACCTCACGCTCGACGAGATGCGCCGCGAACTGCCGGCCGTCTCGCACCTGCTGGCCGAAGACGTGTTCGAAGTGCTGACGCTCGAAGGCTCGGTCTCGGCGCGCAACCATGCGGGCGGCACCGCGCCCGAGCAGGTGCGTGCGGCCATCGCAGCGGCGCGCGCGGCACTCAAGTAAGCGAAGCCTGGCGGGCGCCAAGCGCCCGCACTCGCAGGCCAACCGGGCGCGCGACGGACCCTGTCGCGCGCCCGGTTTGTTTTTGCGGCGGCGCATCGCATGACGAGGCGGATGACAGCGCGCATGACAACGCGCTGTACCCGCAGCAAAATGCCGGAAGTGTGCGCCCGGCAGTCGCACGCCATGGCCTACGATCCCGCGCCATACTGACGTATTGCTCCGTCAGGTTTTGTCTTCGCTTCCACTCCCTGCTTCCATGATCGTCCGCCCTCACCTCCACTGGTTCCGCATGCTGCTCGCGTGGCGCGGCTCCGTGTTGCCGCAGCTACTGCCGCGCCTGTTCATCGTGCTGGTCCTCTCGATCATCGCGGTGGCCGCGCACGATCACATCCTCAAGCTCACGGTGAACCTGAGCACGGTGCCGTTTTCGCTGATCGGCATCGCGCTTGCGGTGTTTCTCGGCTTTCGCAACAGCGCGAGCTACGACCGCTACTGGGAAGGCCGCAAGCTGTGGGGGCAAATGCTCAACGAAACGCGCTCGCTGGTGCGCGAGGCGCTCACGCTGCCTCGCAACGGCGACGAAGCCGCCACGCGCGAACGAGCGCGTGAATTGGCCGGAATGCTTGCCGCGCTGCCGCATGCGCTGCGCCATCAATTGCGCAACACCGACCCGCGCGCCGATCTCGAAGCACGCTTGCCGCTTGCACTGTTCGAGCGCGTGATGGCCTCGCGCTACCGGCCGGCCACGCTCATGCTGTGCGCCTCGGAATGGGTCCGGCGCGAGACGCGCGAAGGGCGCCTCGACGGCTACGCGGTGCTCGCGTTCGAGCACAATCTCAATGGAATTTCAGACGTGATCGGCGGTTGCGAGCGCATCGTCTCCACGCCGCTGCCGTTCGCCTATACGGTGATGATTCATCGCACCGTGTACTTCTTCTGCGCGATGCTGCCGTTCGGCCTCGTCGACAGCATTGGCGGTTTGACGCCGATCTTCGCCGTGTTCGTGGCCTACGCGTTCATGGCCCACGAGGCGATCGCCTCGCAGCTCGAAGACCCGTTCGGCACCGAGGACAACGACCTCGCACTCAACATGATGTCGTCCGGCATCGAGGTCGCGTTGCACGACCTGATGGGCGAGCCCACGTCGCTGCCGGCGCGTGCGCCGGAGCAGTTCATCATCGACTGAACAGCCGCGGCCTCAGTGGTTGTTCACCGTCTCGGCCAGACGCTTCAAGGTCGCAAGACGCCCGCCTAGCAGATCGAGCCGCGCATGCTCGTCGATGAGCGGCGTGGTCGCGTCGCGATACGCGCGCCAATCGCTTTGTGCGCGCGCGAGCGTCGGCCGCGCGTGCTTCGGCATGCGCGCATACAGCTGACGGTAGTAGCGATTGAGGTCGTAGCTCACGTGCTCGCAGCGCGCGTCGGCGCTGCAGGCGCGCGCCTGCGGCGTGTCGCCGTTGTACGCGGCCGCCTGGTTGCGCAGCGCAAGCGCGCGCTCGCGCACCGGTTGCAGGCGCATGTCCGCCTCGTAGAGCGGGTAGGTGCTGCCGCTCGTGGTCGCGAACGCAGCGCCGAGCATGGTGTCCTCGGCGTCGCGCCAGGCCACCCACTTCTGCTGGCTCAGCTGCCAGCGCTTTTGCTGCGCGGGCGGCAACTTCGCGAGCAGCTGCGTGAGGGCGGTGCCGGCGGCCGTGCGCCACGCGCTGCGCGCGTCGTCCATGCACTGGATCTGCCCGGCCGTCGACGACCGGTCCGCGCGCGCGAGGCACGTGCGCATGGCCGTGTCGATCGGATCGGCCGCCGCGACCTCGGCGTGCGCCGCCGGCGCCACGGCGAACAGCACCGTGGCCGCCGAAACCAGCGACAGCGCCGAGCCCGTCGCAGCAAAGAAACGCGTTAGCCGCGCCGATGAACCACCTAACATTGCCCTGCCCTCGCGCGTTCAGTCGCGCACGCAATCCACGAAATACTCGATACGGCCGTTGATGGTCTCGCCCACGAGCCCGTGGATGTCGGTGTGGAAGCCCGGGAAGCGCTCGTTGAACTCGCGCGCGAACTTCAGGTAATTCACGATCGTCTTGTTGAAGCGCTCGCCCGGAATCAGCAGCGGAATGCCCGGCGGATACGGCGTGAGCAGGATCGACGTGACGCGGCCTTCGAGTTCGTCCACGGGCACGCGGTCGATCTCGCGGTGCGCGAGCTTCGCAAAGGCGTCCGAAGGCTTCATCGCGGGCTCCATGCTCGAGAGGTACATCTCGGTCGTGAGGCGCGCGATGTCGTTGGCACGGTAGACGCTGTGGATCTGCTGGCACAGATCGCGCAGGCCCACGCGCTCGTACATCGGATGCTGCGCGACGAACTCGGGCAACACGCGCCACAGCGGCTGGTTGTTGTCGTAGTCGTCCTTGAACTGCTGGAGTTCGGTGACCATCGAGTTCCAGCGGCCCTTCGTAATGCCGATCGTGAACATGATGAAGAACGAGTAGAGACCCGTCTTCTCCACGATGATGCCGTGCTCGGCCAGATACTTCGTGACGATCGCGGCCGGAATGCCCGTGTCGCCGAATTCGCCGTCCACGTCCAGACCCGGCGTGACGATGGTCGCCTTGATCGGGTCGAGCATGTTGAAGTTTTCGGCGAGCGCGCCGAAGCCGTGCCAGTGGTCGTTCGGGCGCAGCATCCAGTCTTCGCGCGAGCCGATGCCTTCCTCGGCCAGCTCGTCCGGACCCCAGACCTGGAAGAACCAGTCGTCGCCGTATTCGGCGTCGACCTTGCGCATGGCGCGGCGGAAGTCGAGCGCTTCGGCGATCGACTCTTCCACCAGTGCCGGGCCGCCCGGCGCTTCCATCATCGCCGCGGCCACGTCGCACGACGCGATGATCGCGTACTGCGGGCTCGTGGACGTATGCATGAGATACGCCTCGTTGAAGCGATGGCGATCGAACGCGCTGTCTTCCGAGTCCTGCACCACGATCTGCGAAGCCTGCGAGATGCCGGCGAGCAGCTTGTGCGTGGAGTGCGTGGCGAACACGAGCGCCTTCGTGCGCGGACGGCCCGCGCCGATTGCGTGCATGTCCTGGTAGAACTCGTGGAATTCGGCGTGCGGCAGCCACGCTTCGTCGAAGTGCAGCGTGTCGAGCATGTCGCCGAGCAGATCCTTGATCATCTCGACGTTGTAGATCACGCCGTCGTACGTGCTCTGCGTGATCGTCAGAATGCGCGGCTTCAGATTCGGGTTCTTCGCGAGCGCTTCACGGGCGAACGGGTTCGCTTCGATCTTCTTGCGGATGTTTTCCGGCTTGAACTCGTCGCGCGGAATCGGGCCGATGATGCCGAAGTTGTTGCGCGTGGGCGTGAGGAACACCGGAATCGCGCCCGTCATCGTGATCGCGTGCAGGATCGACTTGTGGCAGTTGCGGTCCACGAGCACGATGTCGCCCGGCGCGACCGTGGCGTGCCAGACGATCTTGTTGGACGTGGACGTGCCGTTGGTCACGAAGAACACATGGTCGGCGCTGAAGATACGCGCGGCGTTGCGCTCCGAAGCCGCCACCGGACCCGTGTGATCGAGCAGCTGGCCGAGTTCCTCGACCGCATTGCAGACGTCGGCGCGCAGCATGTTCTCGCCGAAGAACTGGTGGAACATCTGGCCGAGCGGGTTCTTCAGGAACGCGACGCCCCCCGAGTGACCCGGGCAGTGCCACGAGTACGAACCTTCGTCGGCGTACTTCACGAGTTCCTTGAAGAACGGCGGCGAGAGCGCGTCGAGATACACCTTCGCTTCGCGAATCACGTGACGCGCGACGAACTCCGGCGTGTCCTCGAACATGTGAATGAAGCCGTGCAGCTCACGCAGGATGTCGTTGGGCAAGTGGCGCGAGGTGCGCGTTTCGCCGTACAGGAAGATGGGGATGTCGGCGTTGCGCTTGCGCACCGCCTCCATGAACGCGCGCAGTGCGACGATCGCGGGCGCGTGCTCCGGCGCTTCGCCATCCGAGCCTTCCACGTAGGGCAGCAGCTCGTCGTCGTCGATCGAGAGAATGAAGCAGGCCGCGCGGCTCGACTGCTGCGCGAACGACGTGAGGTCGCCGTAGCTCGTCAGCCCGAGGACTTCCGCGCCCTCTTTCTCGATGGCTTCGGCCAGTGCCCGGATGCCGGAACCCGAGATGTTCTCGGAGCGAAAGTCTTCGTCGATGATGACGACGGGAAAACGAAACTTCATGGGCGATTCTCCAAAAGAAACGACCGCTGCATATAACGCGCAGCGGTCCCCGTATGTCGTTGTGTCCGGTGGTTGTGTGCGTCAGGTCTTCGGCAGGGTGACGCCGTGCTGGCCTTGATACTTGCCGCCGCGATCCGCGTACGAGACCTCGCAGATCTCATCGCTTTCGAAGAACAGCACTTGAGCCACACCCTCGTTCGCGTAGATTTTCGCAGGCAAAGGTGTCGTATTTGAGAATTCGAGCGTCACGTAGCCTTCCCACTCGGGCTCGAACGGCGTGACGTTCACGATGATCCCGCAGCGCGCATAGGTGGACTTGCCCAGACACACGGTCAGGACGTTGCGCGGAATGCGGAAATACTCGACCGTGCGCGCGAGCGCGAACGAATTGGGCGGAATGATGCAGACGTCGCCCTTGAAGTCCACGAACGACTTTTCGTCGAAGTTCTTCGGATCGACGATGGTCGAGTTGATGTTCGTGAAGATCTTGAATTCGTCGGCGCAACGGATGTCGTAGCCGTAGCTCGAAGTGCCGTAGCTCACGATCTTGCGGCCGTCTTCCGACATCCGGACCTGATCGCGCACGAACGGCTCGATCATCTTCTGCTCTTCGGCCATGCGCCGGATCCACTTGTCGGACTTGATTGCCATGTTCGCTACTTAACGAGAAATCGGGTCGGGAATGCATGCGGACGGACCCACCGGGCGGGTGCCGCGTGCGAAAGGCGCCTATTTTACGCGATGTGGATCGGCGTGCCTGGAACTACGCTTCGCGCGGCCGCAAATGTCGCATTCAGCCACGCTCAGCCACATTCGGCCGCGCTCACTCGGCGCGAATCAGCCC
This sequence comes from Paraburkholderia sp. J11-2, assembly GCF_905220185.1. NCBI lineage: Bacteria > Pseudomonadati > Pseudomonadota > Betaproteobacteria > Burkholderiales > Burkholderiaceae > Paraburkholderia > Paraburkholderia sp. J11-2. The sequence continues at coordinate 41,150 of NZ_CAJMYY010000011.1, forward strand.
GCAGGCGAGCGCCGGGCCCGTGCCGCGTTGCGGGTAGGCATAGGGGTCGATGGCGTCCCGATGCACGATCACCGCGCGTTGCAGCACGGAGCGCACGCCGTCGAGCGAGACGTCGGGTGCGACGATAAAGCCCGTCGCCACGCCATTCGAATCCGCGTGGATGTTGCCGAGGTCCCCTTCCACGCGCGCGCCGGCCTTCAGGTGCTCCGCGGCCGGCGCGAACACAGCGCCGGCGCTCGAGGCGTCGGTGGCGTTGCAGTCGCCGCGCTCGTGCACCTGCAATGCGTGATCGCTGTCGGGCGGCAGTCCCGCGAGGTTGTAGCTCACCTGCACGCCGTCCGAGTGCTCGACGAACGAAACCGTGCCGCGCACCTGGCTGCCGACGGTGGGCAGCAGCTGCGCGTTCGCGCGCTTGTCCTGCTGGCCCATGAAGCTCGTGCAGCCCGCAAGCAGCGCGCTGCTGCACAGCGCGACGAGCGCGATCCTCCAGACGACGTGCGCATTCCCCGCTTGCCTGTCGTGTCCTTTATCCATGCGATCCTCTTGCCGGGCGGCGGCAGCCCCGTTGCTGCCGCCATACCGGACCCGATGAAGCCCACATGATACCGCGCACGCGGCGCGCCGCGCGCCTATCTGTCCCCATGCGCGGGGCGCCGCACAAGCGCCGCGGCGCACACCGGGCCTCAGGTGTTCTGCACGACGATGGTCGGGAACTTCGAGGTCATGTCGCGGGCGCGCTCGGCAATCTGGATCGCCACGCGGCGCGCAATGGCGCGATAGATTTCCGCCACCGGCCCGTGCGGCGCGGCCACGACGGTCGGGTTGCCCGAATCGGCCTGCTCGCGAATGGCGATGTCGAGCGGCAGGCTGCCGAGCACTTCCACGCCGTATTCCTTCGCCATGCGCTCGCCGCCGCCCGCGCCGAAGACATGCTCGGCGTGGCCGCAGTTCGAGCAGATGTGCACGGCCATGTTCTCGACGATGCCGAGAATCGGAATGCCCACCTTTTCGAACATCTTGAGGCCCTTCTTCGCGTCGAGCAGCGCGATGTCCTGCGGCGTCGTGACGATCACGGCGCCCGTGACGGGCACGCGCTGCGAGAGCGTGAGCTGGATGTCGCCGGTGCCCGGCGGCATGTCGACCACGAGATAGTCGAGTTCGCGCCAGTTCGTCTGACGCAGCAATTGCTCGAGCGCCGAAGTCGCCATCGGGCCGCGCCAGACCATGGGGTTGTCCTGCTCGACGAGAAAGCCGATCGAGTTGGCCTGCACGCCGTGGCCTTCGAGCGGATTCATCGACTGGCCGTCGGGCGACTCGGGGCGGCCTTCGATGCCGAGCATCATCGGCAGCGAGGGGCCGTAGATGTCCGCGTCGAGCACGCCCACAGACGCCCCTTCGGCCGCGAGCGCCAGCGCCAGATTCACGGCGGTCGTGCTCTTGCCCACGCCGCCCTTGCCCGAGGCGACGGCGACAATATTCTTCACATTGGGCAGCAGCTTCACGCCGCGTTGCACCGTATGCGCGGTAATCTCGCTCCTGACCGCGACGCGGCTCGCCTGCACGCCCGGCACCGCGGCGAGCGCCGCCTCGACTTGCTTGCGCACGGCCTCGAACTGGCTCTTCGCCGGATAGCCGAGCACGACCTCGACGCCGACCGTATCGCCTTCGACGGTGACGTTGCGCACGCCCTTGGCCACCGTGTAGGGATGGCCCGTGTTCGGATCCGTCAAGGCCGCGAGCGCGGCGTCGACCAAAGCCCGATCTATGCTCATTGAAACTCCGTGGGGAGAATGCCGGTCTGCGTTTTCGCCTGTCCGAGTGAGGACTGATCGCCTACGCGCCGGAAATCGAAAGAAATTGTTAAGCTGCATTGCGCAAAATTGCCCGAAAGGGCACGCTTCGCGGCAGCATCGATTTCGTATGCCGGCCAGGTGCTTTCGAAGCTGCAAATCCAGCGGCTTTTCGCCTGGCGGCGCTAACCTCAAGGCGTCATTGTAGTAGCTGCCGCCGCGCGCCGTTCGAAGACCCTGTTCGCATGCGGGGCCGCGAACGCCGCCGGCAGCGTCCGTTCCACTCAAGAAAGGAAAGCAAATGAACACAAGAATCCTGACTCGCCTGTCCGTCTTCGCCATTGCCGGCGCGCTCGTCGCCGGCTGCGCGACGCAACAGGGCACCAACACGGCTATCGGCACCGGTGTCGGCGCAGGCACGGGCGCGGCCATCGGCGCGATCTTCGGCGGCGGCAAGGGCGCGGCGATCGGCGCAGGCGCGGGCGCGCTGGTCGGCGGCGTCACCGGTTACAACTGGCAAAACATCAAGAACAAGCTGTCGGGCTCGACCAAGGGCACGGGCACGCAGATCACCGAGCAGCCGGACGGCTCGCTCAAGCTCAACATTCCGAGCAACGTGACCTTCGACACCAGCAGCTTCGCGATCAAGCCGTCGTTCGCACCGGTGCTCGACGAGGTCGCGCAGACGCTCCAGCAGAACCCGGAAGTCGTGGCGCAAGTCGTGGGTCATACGGATAGCACCGGCCAGCCCGCGTACAACCAGACGCTGTCGGCCAACCGCGCGCAGAGCGTAGTGAACTACCTCGCCTCGCGCGGCATCCAGATGCAGCGCATGTCGGCCGAGGGCCGCGGCGACACCCAGCCGATCGCCGACAACAGCACGGAAGCCGGCCGCGCCGCGAACCGCCGCGTGGAAATCTACCTGCGCGCAACGGCGCAGCACCAGGGCGGCTAAGCCGGCCGACGCAGTTGCCGGGAACGGCGTTGCCGGCAACTGTGCAGAAAAAACAGCGACACATCAACGGGGCGGCAGTCATGCCGTCCCGTTTGCATTTTGCGCGGCTCGAAGCCGCACGGTGAAGCCGTTGCTGGACGCCTGTTTCAAAGCGCTGGCAGAGAATCGAAAAAAATTTTCGAACTCTCGGGAAATCGCGCTGTCTGTCTTTACGGTACGTGTGCGGCAGTGCCGCCGCGTCACCATTCTCCTCTTGTCGTTGTTGCTCCGGGGCCATTCTTGCCCCGGTTTTTTTTGGCCCTGATTTGTGCAACGCAACATAGCCGTTGCTCGCGCGGCCCGCGTTCGCACGAGGCATGGCGCATACGAGCGCGCACCTGCTGGCCGAACGGTGCTGCGTCCGCCCTGCTAAAATCGCCCTTTCCCCCCGCAACATCGGACTTCCCCTCACTTATGTCAGCACCCGCCACCGACCTCGCAGCAGCCGGCGCGCATGCCAATCAAAGCGGCCGCCGCCAGATTCTCGTTACGTCTGCTCTGCCGTACGCCAACGGTCAGATCCATATCGGCCACCTGGTCGAGTACATCCAGACGGACATCTGGGTTCGCGCGCTGCGAATGCATGGCCACGAGGTCTACTACGTCGGTGCCGACGACACGCACGGCACGCCCGTCATGCTGCGCGCAGAGAAGGAAGGCCTCACGCCGCAGCAGTTGATCGCGCGCGTCTGGCAAGAGCACAAGCGCGACTTCGACAGCTTCGGCGTGTCGTTCGACAACTACTACTCCACGGACTCCGAAGAGAACCGCGTGCTCTCCGAGTCGGTGTACCTGGCGCTCAAGGAAGCGGGTTTCATCGAGACGCGCGACATCGAGCAGGCCTACGATCCGGTCAAGAACATGTTCCTGCCGGACCGCTTCATCAAGGGCGAGTGCCCGAAGTGCGGCGCGAAGGATCAGTACGGCGACAGCTGCGAAGTGTGCGGCTCCACCTACGCGCCTACCGACCTGAAGAATCCGTACTCGGTGGTCTCGGGCGCAACGCCCATCCGCAAGACCTCGACGCACTACTTCTTCCGCCTCTCGGACCCGCGCTGCGAAGACTTCCTGCGCGGCTGGGTGAGCGGACTCGCTCAGCCGGAAGCGACCAACAAGATGCGCGAGTGGCTCGGCGACTCGGGCGAATCGAAGCTCGCCGACTGGGACATCTCGCGCGACGCGCCCTACTTCGGCTTTGAGATTCCGGGCGCGCCCGGCAAGTACTTCTACGTGTGGCTCGACGCGCCGGTGGGCTATTACGCGAGCTTCAAGAACCTGTGCGAGCAGCGCGGCATCGACTTCGAAGCCTGGGTGAAGGCCGGTTCGAAAACAGAGCAGTACCACTTCATCGGCAAGGACATCCTGTATTTCCACACGCTGTTCTGGCCGGCCATGCTCCAGTTCTCGGGCCACCGCACGCCGACCAACGTGTTCGCGCACGGCTTCCTGACCGTGGACGGCGCGAAGATGTCGAAGTCGCGCGGCACGTTCATCACGGCGGAAAGCTATGTGACCACGGGCCTGAACCCCGAGTGGCTGCGCTACTACTTCGCCGCGAAGCTCAACAGCACGATGGAAGACCTCGACCTGAACCTCGAAGACTTCCAGGCGCGCGTGAACAGCGACCTCGTCGGCAAGTACATCAACATCGCGAGCCGCGCGGCGGGCTTCCTGATCAAGCGCTTCGAAGGCCGCGTGCAAGATAGCGCGATGAATCATCCGCTGCTCGAGCAACTGCGCGCGGCGATTCCGCAAATCGCTGCGCACTACGAAGCACGCGAATACAGCCGCGCGCTGCGCCAGACGATGGAACTCGCCGACGCCGTGAACGGTTACGTCGATGCGGCCAAGCCGTGGGAGCAGGCCAAGGATCCGGCCAACGCGGTGGCGCTGCACGAGAGCTGCAGCGTGAGCCTCGAAGCGTTCCGCCTGCTTTCGCTCGCGCTCAAGCCGGTGCTGCCGCAACTCGCTCAAGGCGTGGAGCAGTTCCTCGGCATCGAGCCGCTCACGTGGGCCGATGCAGGCAAGGCGCTGTCGTCGCAACAGCCGATCAACGCGTACAAGCACCTGATGACGCGCGTCGATCCGAAGCAGATCGAAGCGCTGCTCGCCGCCAACCGCGATTCGCTGCAGGCAACCGATGCGCCCGCCGCAGCGGCTGCGGACGCCAGCAAGAAGTCGAAGGCTGCCAAGGAAGCGAAGAAGCCTGCCGCCGATGAAACGCCCGAAGTCATCTCCATCGACGACTTCGCGAAGATCGACCTGCGCGTGGCGCTGATCGTCGACTGCAATATCGTCGAAGGGTCGGACAAGCTGCTGCAACTCACGCTCGACGTGGGCGAAGAAAAGACGCGCAACGTGTTCTCGGGCATCCGTTCCGCGTACAAGCCGGAAGACCTCAAGGGCAAGCTCACGGTGATGGTCGCGAACCTCGCGCCGCGCAAGATGAAGTTCGGCATGTCCGAAGGGATGGTGCTCGCGGCCTCCGCGGCCGACGAGAAGGCCGAACCGGGGCTGTATATTCTCGAACCGCATTCGGGTGCCAAGCCGGGCATGCGCGTGCGTTAAGGCGAATCAAGCGCAAACGCCACGGCGTTGCGCTACACGCGAAAAAAAGCACACCTCTCAGGTGTGCTTTTTTTTGCTGTTGATTGGTAATCTCGCTACCAGCGAATTCGATCGAAACGCCGCGTATAAAGAATATCGGCGCCATTGAATGTCCCGCCATACACCACCAGCGACCAGTAGCGCGAGAGGTTGATCGTGGCCTTCACCGCGTTCGAAGCCGACTGCAGGCCCTGTTCATAGCCGATCACGAGCCGCTGGTTGATGACCTTCGCGATCATCACGACTTCGGGGTCGGTCAGGCCCACCTCGCTGCGCCCGATAGAAAACTCGTCGAGGCCGATACTTTGCGCGATGCGTTTGCCCTGGGCGCTGCCAAGCAACGCGAGCGCCGTCGTCATGGCGTTCTGCTGGCCCAGGTTGTTGCCCTGGTCGGTGCCGTGCCCGAACAGCAGCCAGGAGAGCTTTTCGTTGTCGGGCACGTTCGGCTCGGAAACGAGCTTGACCACCGGCGCCTGAACCGTGCCCGTCACCTGCACGCCCGCCTCGACCTGCTGGTTGCGGCGCATGGCCAGAATGTTGATGCCCGGATTGCCGACTGGCCCGTTGAACGTGAAAAAGCCGTTCTCGATATTGAGCTTGGTGCCGAACGCGGTGTACGAGGAGCCTTCGGTCACGCGCACGTTGCCGACCGCGCGCAGCGGCACGTCCGGCGCGCTGTTGACCGAGATCAGGCCTGCCAGCCCCAGATCGGCGCCCTGGCCGCGGAAGCGGAAGTCGTGGCCAAGGTCGATCTCGACGTTCGCGCGCGGCGCAAAGCGCGGCGCGGGCTTGGTCGACGCCGTTTCTTCGATGGGCGGCCTGCCGCCTACCGTCGTGCCGTCGGGGCGCACGATCACGACGTCGTCGCCGAGCGACGGTGCGGGCAACTCGGGCATGTCGAATAGCGCGTGATCGACGGTGAACTTGCCGTCGATCTGCATGCCGCCGAGATGGCCGCCGTTGGCGATGCTCGCGCTGCCGGAGAGCGACATCTTGCGGTCGGGCGAAGCAAAGAGTTCGAGCTTGTCCGCGACGATGCTCGCCGTGAGATCGGGTTCGGCGTTGTCCAGACGCACGCGGCCCGTTGCGCGCAGCGTGCCGCTCGTCGCGCCGTGGAACTCCACCTGCTGGAAGTCGACGAGGTTCTGCGAAAGCACGATGCGGATCACACCGTCCTTCAACTCCACGCCCTGATCGACCACGGTGGCCGACAGCCCGTCGCCGACCAGCGAGCCCGTGAGATTCGGCTTCGCGACCGTACCGCCGAGCGCGAGTTGCAACGCGAGGTGGCCATCGAGCAGATAGGTCGGGCCTAACATGCCGCCCGTGTTCCTGAGCGAGGGCACGTTCGCGTTGATGGTGCCGCCAATCGGCGCTTCGTCCGTGACGGTGAGAATGCCGTCGCGCGGCGCGAGCGTCGTGTAGGCGTCGATGTCGAGCGTGCCCACGCGGCTCGCCAGCGCATGCGCCGTGAGCGTGAGGCGGTTGCCGCCGCTGAAGGCGGCGCGCACGTTGAGGTCGCCCACGCCGAGCGAGGCAAAGCCGCGGCCGACTTCGGTCGTGATGTCGCCCGAGCGGCGCTTGATCTGCACATAGCCCGTGGCCGTCTGGCCGAGCGAGAAGTCCCAGTCGCCGTCGAAGATCAGGTCGGTCCTGAGCGTGGACGGCACGCCCGTGAACTGCTGCCGGATCTGCATGATGCGCGCAAGCGACACGCCGGTGAGCGTACCCGCCGAGCGAATGCGGCCATGGTCGAGGTCGAACCCTTTCAGGTCGAGCGTCGCGCCTTCGCCCACGAGGCGTGTCGCGCCAAGCGTGACCTTGCCGGGGCCCGCGCTCACCGTCAGCGGCGATTGCAGCTTCACACCCGGCACGCCGCGGTTCTCGAGCTGCGTGAGCGTGCCGTTCCAGCGCGAGCCCTCGCGCGTGTCCTGAAGGCCGCCGTTTGCCGCCACCACAAAGTCGATCGGCTGGCCCTGCACCTTGCCCTTCGCGCTCGCGGTAAGCGTGTGCTTCGCGCGCGTACCGTCGAGGCGCGCGGTGAGCGTCGTGATATCGACGCCGGCCACGGCAATCTCGCTCGCGTCGGTGCTGAAGGCGAGCGCGCCGTCCGCGCCGTCGCGCGCGAGCGCATGGCCCTCGGCATGGCCGACGCGGTTGTCGCCGAACACCACGTGGTCGGCCTTGTAGTCGAGCGAGACGTCGGGATGCGCGAAGGTGCCGGTCACGTCGCCGTTCGCCGCGAGCTGGCCCGCTATGCCGAAGCCGAGCCGGTCGAGCTGCGGCGCATCCACGCGAAAGCGCAGGCGGTCGCCGCGCGCGCCGAAGCTGCCTTGCAGATCGACGGTATTGCCCGCAATAGAGAGGTTCGCGCGGCTTGGCAGAATGCGCGAGCCCGCCAGCTGAATGAGGCCCTCGCCCGTGAGCGGCAGGTCGTCGTAGACGCTCGGGCCGAGCTTGAACTCGGCCCTCGTCGTGAAAGCAGGCGCGAGCGTGCCGCTCGCGTTGAGTGTGCCGTTCACGCGCGCCTCGATCGGCCGGCCGGCGGGTCGCGTGGCGGGTCTGGGTCGCGCCTCGGGCGGGGCCGCCCCGCCCGGCTGGGTCTCTTTCGCGTTCTCCACGCGCTTTTGCTCGGCGGCCTGCTCGCCGGACTGCGCAGGATTGAGCGAGGGGTTCAGCGCCGGATTGAGCGCGAGATTGCGTTGCGGGTTGAGCGCGTCGGCGGCGGGCTGGGTCGCGGGATGAGCCCCAGGCGTGGGCCGCGCCCGCGCGGCCGGGGCGGGTGACTTCGCGGCCGTGCGCGCCGGTGTTTGCGGCGTGAGCGACAACGGATCGAAATTGGTCAGCACCGCCTTGAGTTGATACGTGGAGCTGGCGTCGTGCTTGAGCGCGCCCGAAAGGTCGATGCGCCCCGCACCCGAAGTCAGCCGCACGTCGTTGAGCGACAGGCGCGCGGGGTCCTGCGTGACCTTGCCCTGCACGCGCAGCGCCGCCTTCGGATCGGCGAGATCGAGCGTGACGCTCTGCACGTCGCCGTTCAGCCGCACGCCAATCGGCCCCGCGAATTGCGTGGCTCGCACGCTCGACTCGATTGCGTTGAGGTCGAGCCCGGCCACCTTCAGATCGAAGCGTCCGTCGCGCCCGCTGATCGTGCCGCCGCCGGTGATCGTCGCGTTCTTCACGAGGCGCACGGCGAGCTTCGGTATGCGCTGCGTCTTTGCATCGAGCACGACATCGGCGTGCGCGTCGATGAGCGGCAACAGCTTTTCGTCGATGGCGCCCGGCTTCGCGTTGACGATCGAGACCGCCCCCGCCACCGTGAAGCCGGCCGCATCGGACTCCACGGCGTGGTGCTTCGCTCGGCCTTTTGGCGCCGACGCCAACGCCGGAACGGATGCCGGCGTCACCGCCGAGGCCGACGCTGCGCCCGATGCCGCCGCCGCAAGCGCCGCCGGCACGCCTGCCGCGCCACCCGGCACCGGCTGCAACTGCGCACGCACCGCGAGGTCGGCGAACGGCGCGCCCGGCGCGAACGCCTGCGGATTGACGTGATCGAATGCGAGCGTTGCGCGTTGCAGCGGCACGGAAGCGAACGGCGTTGCCTCCACATGTGCGCGGCCCGTGAGCTTCATGCCGCTCGCCTCGACGTCGGCCGTGAGCGCTTCGAGCGAGCCGGCGAGATTGGCGCTGACCTGCACGTCCTCACCGTTCACCTTGCCGGCGTAGCCCAGGTCGCCCGTGAGCGCGAACGGCCGCACGCCATCGAGCTTCGCCCGCGCGTTTACCGCGCCAAAAGGCGTGTCGAGGCGCTCGATGGCGGCCTCGTGATGGCGGCCGTCACTGCGTCCGTGGAACTGGAACCGCGAGAACTCGTTGGTGGAGGTGCCTTCGTGGATCGTGAGCTTGTCCACCTGCAAATCGCGGATCTCGAGCCCGAGCGGCAGTTGCAGATTCTCAGGCAGCTTCACGGGCGAAGAAGGCTCGTGCGACGGCACGATGCGCATCTCGATGTCGCCAGCATGCAGATAGTCCACCACGAAGCGCCAGGGCTTCTGGCCGAAGCCATGCAGCTCCCATTGGCCGCCAATGCGGTCGACCTTGAGCGTGGTGCCGTCCGTGCCGCGCCAGCTCACGTTGGAAAAGCGCACACCGCTCGCGAGCGTGCCGCCTTCGAGCGTGCCCGCCAGCTTGCCGTCGAGCAGCTTGACGGCCGCGCGCCACGCGTAGGCCGTGCCGCGCTCGGTGGTCAGCACGCCATAGAGCAAGCCGGCGACCAGCCCGACCAGCAGCACCGGCACGACGATCGCCCAGGCGAGCGCCTTCCAGAGCCGCGGCCCGCGGCGCGGCGGCGGCGCACCGGCGTCCCCGCCCGCGCCCGCGCCACGCCCGCCGTCGCCACCGTCGCCACTGGGCTGAGCGCGCGCATCATCATCCGGGCTGCGCCCCGCCTCCTCCGGCGGCACCGCGAATGTGGCGGGCAGCCACGCCGAAGCCGCGAAACGACGCGCGCTCATGCGGCCACCTCGCCGTGCGGCGCAGGGGTCGTGGCGAAACGGAGCAGCGAGCGCGTCATCATCAGAAGGCGATCCCGAGAGTCAGGTAAGGACGCACGCTGTGAGTGCGAAAACCATAAGCGAGATCGAGATTGACCGGCCCGACGGGACTGCGCCAGCGCGCGCCGATACCCGCGCCCGGGTCGAAATCCTTTTCGCCCCAGGTGTCGGTGGCCGTGCCGACGTCGAAGAACGCCGCGCCGCCCCAGTCGTGGCTGAACCAGTGCTGGTACTCCGCCGACCCGGTGACGAGATACTTGGTTGGCAGGATCGAGCCCGACTGGTCGTTGCCGATGCTCTGGAACGAGTAGCCGCGCACCGAGTTCGAGCCGCCCGCACGGAACAGCAGCGACGCGGGGATGCCGCTCGACGGGCCGCTCGTGAACACGCCGCCCAGTTCCGCGCGGAACACCATGATGTCGCTGTGGCCGATCGGCAGGTATTGCTGGCCGCGCATGTAGGCGCGCAGGAAGCTTTGTTCGGCGCCCACGTTCTTGAGCGCGAGGCCCGCCTCCATGCGGATGATGTTGCCCGAGCGCGGAAAGAGCGGGTCGTCGACGTTGCGGCGCGTCCAGCCCCAGGTCGGCACGAGCGCATAGGCCCGCGACGAGGGCCCCACGTTCTGCGTGAGGCGATCGTCGTAGAACATCAGCGCGTAGGCGTAGTCGATGTTCTGCGACGTGCGCGTGCGCTGCACCCCGACCCGCGCGCTATAGATGTTCGTGTCCGAGACATCGGTGGTCGTGTAGGAAGCGACGAGGCTGTTGGTCCAGGCGCGCGGGCCCGGCGGCATCGAAAGCTGGACCTGGCCGAACTTCTGGATCTGGTCGAGCCGCCCCTGCACCTGGAACGGCCACGCCGCCCCGAACGTATTCAGGTACGTATAGGAGCCCTGGACGTGCGCGCCGGTGTCAGTCGAATAACCTACGCCACCGCGAAAGTTGTTGTACGGGAACTCGCTCACCTTTACGTGCACGGTCGTATCGACCGGTTTTTGCGTGTTGGCGTCGACGTCGATCGCCACGCTCGCGTAGTAAGGCGTGTTCTGCACCTGGCGCTGCAGTTCGGCCACGCGGTTCAGGTCGTAGATTTCGCCTGGCGAGAGCGGATTCACGTTGTCGATGATGTAGCCCGGATACCGCTGCGGGCCCGAAACGTCGAGCTTGCCCAGCGTGAAGGTCGGCCCGCTGTCGAAGGTTACGGAAAGTTGCGCGTCATGCCGCAGCGGATCGACGCGCGCCTCCGAAAAGACGATCTTGGCGCCGAGGTAGCGGCGCGCCTGCAGCGCCTTGAGCGAGGCGTTCTTGGCATCGTCCCAGCCTGACTGCGTAAAGGCGTCGCCGTCGTGCAGCGAGAACGCGAAACGCGCCGTATTCTCCTGTGCCGGGTCTTCCGTGAGCACGGGACCGCGAAAAACGAGCTTCACCGACGAAATCGTCGTGCGCGGCCCCGGGTCGACGCTCACCCGCACGTGCCGCCTGCCGTCGATCGTGCGCACGTCGGTACGCACGACCGGCGTGAAATAGCCCGCGGTCGAGGCAAGGTCGCGCACCTGCTGCGGCGTCGCGGTCACGAGGAACTCGAACTGGTCCTCGTTCACGTCGGCGCGCGTGGCAAAGCGCGCAATGTCGAGGTGCGTCTCGAGGAGCTTGCGCAGATCGCGCGGAGTGGCCTGGATGTCGACGTCGTAGTAGGTGCGCGGGCGCATCCACGGCAGGAGGGTAGTCAGGATGTCGGCCCGGGCGGGCGGCGCGACGGCAGAGAACACGGCGAGGCACATGAACAGGCATGCGGCGAGCCGTGGCCGCGCCGCCCGCGAGGGGCGCCGCCGTGCGCACAATGCATCGATCACCCATCCCGCCAAACGCCACCTCCGGCCGTCGTAGAACTGGTTGGCGCCGGTTGCGCCGCTCGCGCGCAGGGCACGGGGGGCGGCAACGGGGCGCAAACGCGTTATTTCACCACATCGGCGCGTAAAAACCCCAGGAGGAGGCGCAAAGGCGCGGCAAGACCACCGCAAAGGGAGCGGAGCACGAAAGTCGGTGCGGATGTTCCGCGGCGTTGGCTTGCGGTAAAATTGCCGCCGACAGAATTAGCGGCGCGGCGCAATCAGGCGCCCCGCCTTACTGGACGGACGTCAGCCATGTATCAGTCGGACATCACGCAGTTCATCAACCAGCTCAAGCAGCAAAAGCCGCAGCTCGAAGAACAGCAACGCAAGGGCCGCGCGCTCCTGTGGGACAAGCAGCCGATCGACCTCGACGAGCGCGAGCGCCAGCAGGCTTCGCGCGTGAAGCAAACGTCCTACGTCTACTACCAGAACTTCTGATGGCCGAGGCCGACGGGGCCGGCGCGCCGCCAGCAGGCGAGCACGCGGCCAGTCACGCGGGCCACGCGCCCGGGCAAACGCCCGGTGAGGCGCTGACCACGCCCGCGACCGACTCGACGCCCGACACGGTCGACGGCGTTGCGTTCGCACGCCTTTACGGCGAGCCGCTCTTCAAGCTCCCGCAGGACCTCTACATCCCGCCGGACGCGCTCGAAGTTTTCCTCGAAACCTTCGAAGGCCCGCTCGACCTGCTGCTGTACCTGATCCGCAAGCAGAACTTCAACGTCCTCGATATTCCGATGGCGGAGGTCACGACCCAGTACCTCGGCTACGTCGAGCAACTGCGCAAGACCAACCTCGAACTCGCGGCCGAATATCTGCTGATGGCGGCCATGCTCATCGAGATCAAGTCGCGCATGCTGCTGCCGGTCAAGAAGGCCGACACCGGCGAGGAAGCCGAGGACCCGCGCGCCGAACTCGTACGCCGCCTGCTCGAATACGAGCAGATGAAGCTCGCCGCCCAGCGCCTCGACCAGTTGCCGCAGCTCGGCCGCGACTTCCTGCGCGCCGAGGTGTATATCGAGCAGAGCATCACGCCGCGCTTTCCCGACGTGGACAGCAACGACCTGCGCGCCGCGTGGGCCGACGTCATCAAGCGCGCAAAGCTCGTCCAGCATCACAAGATCTCGCGCGAGGAGCTCTCGGTGCGCGAGCACATGAGCATCATCCTGCGCAAACTCCAGGGCGAGCGATTCATGGAGTTCTCCGAGCTTTTCGACACCACGCGCGGCGTGCCCGTCGTGGTCGTGAACTTCATCGCCATGCTGGAGCTTTCGCGCGAGTCGCTCATCGAGATCACCCAGCCCGAGCCGTTCGCGCCGATTTACGTGCGGCTCGCGTATTTGCCCGCCTGATCTATCCCCGATGTTTTCTGGGCGCGCGCCGGGACAATAAACAGGATCGCATCACGCGGGGCAGCCGCCCGGACCGCACAGCGGAACGCCAGGACAAACCCCCTATCCGAGGCGGGTGCGCGGCATTCACAAATCCACTACAATCGCCCGCGCCTGCCCGGTCTCGTCCCATATACGGGGCACACGTCATACTTGCCGCGCCACCTGCGCGGACCGGGCGCGCGACGTCCGCTCGCGGCCCTTCGTCCGGGTCTCTGGCTTGCGGCCGTGCCACCCAAGTCTTGCCCCGTGCGAGGCATAAAGCATCCGATCATGAAAGTCATTAGCTCGATTCAGGAATTGCGCGACCAGTTGCGCGGCCAAAACCGCACTGCATTCGTGCCGACCATGGGCAACCTGCACGAAGGCCATCTCTCGCTGATGCGCCTCGCGCGCCAGCACGGCGACCCGGTCGTGGCGAGCATCTTCGTCAACCGGCTGCAGTTCGGCCCGAACGAGGACTTCGACAAGTACCCGCGCACGCTCCAGGACGACATCGAGAAGCTGCAGAAGGAAAACGTCTACGTGCTGTTCGCGCCCACCGAGCGCGACATGTATCCGCAGCCGCAGGAATATCGCGTGCGCCCGCCGCACGACCTCGGCGATATTCTGGAAGGCGAATTCCGCCCCGGATTCTTCGAGGGCGTGTGCACGGTCGTCATGAAGCTGATGTCGTGCGTGCAGCCGCGCGTGGCCGTGTTCGGCAAGAAGGACTACCAGCAGCTCATGATCGTGCGCGCGATGTGCAACCAGTTCGCGCTGCCGACCGAAGTGGTCGCCGCCGAAACGGTGCGCGACGCCGACGGCCTCGCGCTCAGCTCGCGCAATCGCTACCTGACCGAGGCCGAGCGCGCCGAGGCGCCGCAACTGGCGGGCGTGTTGCGCGCGATCCGCGAGTCGGTGCTGTCGGGCCGCCGCGACTTCCAGCAGCTCGAACTCGACGCCATGGCCACGCTCGCCGCGCGCGGCTGGAAGCCCGACTACATCGCGATCCGCAAGCGCGCGAACCTGCTGCCGCCCGCGCCGGGCGTAGCCGGCGACGCGGAGTCGCCGCTCGTCGTGCTGGCCGCTGCGAAGCTGGGCGCCACGCGCCTCATCGACAACCTCGAAATCTGACGACGCGCGCGGGACGGCCGCGCCGCCGCCGCGCTCGTCCGATTCCGCCAGATTCCGCTTACCCGCGGCGGGCCGCGCGCCCGCTCGCCTGAGGAGACCCTCCATGCAACGCCATATGCTGAAGTCGAAGATCCACCGCGTCGCGGTCACGCACTGCGAACTGCACTACGAAGGCTCGTGCGCCATCGACGAAAACCTGCTCGAAGCGGCGAACATCGTCGAAAACGAGCGCATCGACATCTGGAACATCAACAACGGCGAGCGCTTCACGACCTACGCGATCAAGGGCGAACGCGGCAGCGGCATGATCTCGCTGAACGGCTCGGCCGCGCGCCGCGCGCAACTGGGCGACCTCGTGATCATCGCGGCCTTCGCGAACGTGGAAGAGGAAGAGTTGAAGGCCGGCTGGAAGCCGGACCTCGTGTTCGTGGACGAGCACAACCGCATCAAGGGCAGCCGCGACCACGTGCCCACGCAAAGCTGGAGCTGACACGCGCGTGCGGCCGGCGCGGCGCACGCGGCCCGCGCCGCCGTCGTTGCGCACTGGGTTGCCCGCTCATTTGCCCGCTGGCTTGCCGTCCACCCAGCCGATAATCGACTGCCACTGGTCGAGGTCCTTCTCGACCCGGCTCTTCGCGACGTCCCATAGCGTGAGGCCGTGCGCCGCGAGCTGCACGTAGTTCTGCGTGTCGCGCAGATAGCCCAGCACCGGCAGCTGCAGCCCCTCGACGAAGCGCTGCAGCTGCTCGGCCGAGCGCGTGCGCGCATCGACCCGCATGCCCACCACGCCCACCTGGATCGCGCCCTTGCGCACGGCTTTTTCCTTGGCGAGGCGATTCAGGAAGTCCTGGGTGGCGAGAATGTCGAACATCGAAGGCTGCAGCGGCACGATCACCTTGTCGGCCAGCTCGATGATCGCCTGGAGCCGGTTGCCGTGCAGGCCAGCGGGCGTGTCGATAACTGCGTGCTCGAGGCCCTTGGGCGGCTTCGCCGGGTTGTCCAGATCGACCTGCCAGCTTTCGATGGCCGGCAGCGTCGCGGGCCGCAGATCGAGCCAGGCGTGCGAAGACTGCTGCCGGTCGAGGTCCGCGAGCGCGACCCACTCGCCTTGTGCGGCGAAATAGCCGGCCAGATTGGTGGACAGCGTGCTCTTCCCCACGCCGCCCTTGGGATTCGCCACCACGATTACCGTCATGAATGCTCCCGTCAGGATGGCTGGCGCCTCGCCAGCCGGATTGCCGTGATTTTTGCCTGATGCCTTGTTCGATACCTGGCGAGGCGACTTGCGAACGAGCGAGCGCCCCGAATCAACCGTCCGATAATATCGGCAAATTGCGCGCCGCCGAAGTCCCCCACGTGCGCGCACCCGCATTGTTCACCGCATTGTTCACATCAAATACGGAGACTGACCGACC
Source organism: Paraburkholderia sp. J11-2 (assembly GCF_905220185.1). Taxonomy (NCBI): domain Bacteria; kingdom Pseudomonadati; phylum Pseudomonadota; class Betaproteobacteria; order Burkholderiales; family Burkholderiaceae; genus Paraburkholderia; species Paraburkholderia sp. J11-2. The sequence goes on from NZ_CAJMYY010000011.1 coordinate 56,907, forward strand.
ATGAGTACGCTACGCCACGACGTCACGATCGAAACCCTGCTCGAACGGCAACGCGGCCGCCTGCCCGATCTGCTGGGCTTTCGTCCGATCGCCCTCGAGCAAGGCCTGTTGCGCGCCGAACTCGACGTGCGCAGCGACCTGCTCGCTCCGAACGGCTTCCTGCACGCCGCCACGGTGATCGGGCTCGCCGATACGGCCTGCGGCTACGCCTGCCTCGCCCACCTGCCGCCCAACGCGAAGAACTTCACGACCATCGAGATCAAGAGCAACCATCTCGGCACCGCGCGCGAAGGCACGATCTCGGCTGTCGCGACGGGCGTGCACCTCGGGCGCAGCACGCAGGTCTGGGACGCCACGGTGAAGGGCCCGGACGGCAAGACCATCGCGCTGTTCCGCTGTACGCAGATGGTGCTTTACTGAGCCGGTCGGCCGCGCTTTTAGCCGCACTGCTTTTAGCCGCGCTTTCAGCCGATCACGCCGAACACCTTCTCCAGATCGAGGCTCGCCGCGAGCGTATCCGCCAGCCGCTCCAGCGACGCCTCGCGCAGCGCCGGGTAGTCCACCGTGCGCGCCTGCGCAAGCCCCGCCCAGCGCACGAGCGCCGCACACGCCTCGGGCGTGTCGAAGAGACCGTGCACGTAGGTGGCGAGAATCTGGCCGTCCGCCGAACGCGCGCCGTCCGGGCGCGTCGCCCCCTCGGCGCCCACGGCAAGCCTCAGCGCCGGGAAATCGAGCGCCGGCCCGTGCGTCTCGCCCATATGAATTTCGTAGCCCGCCACGCGGGCAAGCGCCGCGTGCGCGCCTTCCAGCGCGAGCGCGCCTGTCACGTTCTTCAGCGTCTTCTCGCGCGTGAGCACGGTCTCGTAGTCGAGCCAGCCGAAGCCCTCAACCGCGCCTGGCTCGCCCTCCACGCCATGCGGATCGGCAATCGCGCGCCCGAGCATCTGCATGCCGCCGCAAATGCCGATGACGCGCCCGCCATACCGCAGATGCCGCGCAAGCGCCGTCTCCCAGCCCTGGGCGCGCAGCCACGCGAGGTCGTCGCGCACGTTCTTCGATCCCGGCAGGATCACGAGATCGGCGGCGGGAGGCGCTTCGCCCGTGCGCACATACGTGAAATCGACCTGCGGGTGGGCGCGCAGCGCGTCGAAGTCGGTGTGGTTGCTGATGTGCGGCAGCGCCGGCACGACGACGCGCAGCGTCTCGCCCTCGGCCAGCGCGCCGCTGTGGGCCGCGCCCGGCAACATGTCCTCGGCGTCGAGCGTGAGGCCGTGCAGATAAGGCACGACGCCCAGCACCGGCTTGCCCGTCTGCCGCTCGAGCCAGGCGAGGCCCGGTTCCAGCAGTGTGAGGTCGCCGCGAAAACGGTTGATGACAAAACCTTTGACGCGCGCGCGCTCGCTCTCCGAAAGACAGGCCAGCGTGCCGATCAGATGCGCGAACACGCCGCCACGGTCGATGTCGGCCACGAGCACGACCGGGCAATCGACCGCCTCGGCAAAACCCATGTTCGCGATGTCGTTGGCGCGCAGGTTGACTTCGGCGGGACTGCCCGCGCCTTCCACGAACACCGTGTCGTAGCGCGCGCGCAGACGCCCATAGGATTCGAGCACGGCCTCGCGCGCGAGCGGCTTGTAGTCCTGGTACGCGCGCGCGTTGAGATTCATGCGCGCCTTGCCGTGGATGATGACCTGCGAGCCAAGATCGCTATTGGGTTTGAGCAGCACCGGATTCAGGTCGGTGTGCGCCTCGATGCCGGCGGCGACAGCCTGCAGCGCCTGGGCGCGGCCGATCTCGCCGCCATCCACGGTCACGGCGCTGTTGAGCGCCATGTTCTGCGGCTTGAACGGCGCAACGCGCGCGCCCGCGCGGCGCGCGAGGCGGCACAAGCCGGCGACGAGCGTGCTCTTGCCGGCGTCGGAGGTCGTGCCCTGGATCATCAACGTGCCGGTGGGTACACGAGGCACGGCGGGTAGCGTGGCGGTCATGAAGCGAATACGTGGGCCTGGGTTGGTCCTTCGGTGGGCCTGAAAGACACGGGAAAGCGAACGCGCATTATCCCATCGCCCCGCCGCGCCCTGCAGAACCCTAGCGCGACGTTGGCCGAACGGATGACGGTGCGTCCGACTTCAGCCGTTACAATCACGCGATGAATTCGCGCGATCTCACCTTCATCGTCGGCGGCGCGCGCTCGGGCAAGAGCGCGCACGCCGAACGCCTCGCCGCCGCAAGCGGCCTGCCGGTCACCTATATCGCCACCGCGCGCGTGACGGACGACATCGAATTCACCGAGCGCATTGGCCACCATCGCGCACGCCGGCCCGCGCACTGGGCGCTCGCCGAAGCGCCGCTCGATCTCGCGCTCGCGCTCGACGCAGCGGCGGCGCCCGGCCAATGCGTGCTGATCGACTGCCTCACGCTGTGGCTCGCGAACCTGCTGTGCCCCGCCGACTCCGACTCGCCGCTGCCCGACTGGCGCGAGCGCCTCGACGCCTTCGCTGCCGCCTGCGAGCGCGCACAAGGCACGGTGCTCGTGGTGAGCAACGAGATCGGCATGGGCGTCGTGCCGATGGGCGCGGCCACGCGCCTTTACGTGGACGAGCTCGGCCGCCTCAATCAGCGCATCGCGGCGCTTGCCGACCGCGCCACGCTCGTCGTCGCGGGCCTGCCTCTCGCGCTCAAGGCGCCGCACGGGGCCTCATGATGCTCACGCTACCCGTTACCGCCGCGCTCGCCGTGGCCGGCGTCGCCGTGGACCGCTGGCTCGGCGAGCCGCGCCGCGCACATCCGCTCGTCGCCTTCGGCCGCTACGCGAACCGCATCGAAGCGCGCCTGAACACCGGCCGCCGCGGCCGTCCGCTCGGCCTGGTCGCATGGTTCGCCGCCGTCGCGCCGCCCGTCATCGTCGCCGCGCTGTTTTGCGCGCTGCTGCCCTGGCCGCTCGCCTGGGCGTTGCATGTCGCGCTGCTCTGGTTCGCGCTCGGCGCGCGTAGTCTTACGGAACACATCGCGCCGATCGGCGCCGCTTTGGCGCGGCGCGACCTCGCCGCCGCGCGCGAGCTGACGGGCCGCATCGTCTCGCGCGACACAGCGGGCGCGGACGCCACAGCGCTTTCGCGCGCCGCCGTCGAATCGGCGCTCGAAAACGGCAACGACGCGATCTTCGGCGCGCTGTTCTGGTTCGCGATCGCGGGCGGCCCCGGTGCGCTCGCGTTCCGTCTCGCCAACACACTGGACGCCATGTGGGGTTACCGCACGCCGCGCTTCCTGCGCTTTGGCTGGGCGGCCGCGCGTATCGACGACGTGCTCAACTGGATTCCCGCGCGCCTCACCGCCGCGAGCTACGCGTTGCTCGGCGACACACGCCAGGCGCTGCACTGCTGGCGCGAGCAGGCGCATCGCTGGGAGAGCCCGAACGCGGGCCCGGTGATGGCCGCGGGCGCGGGCAGCCTGAACGTACTGCTGGGCGGCGCGGCCGTGTATCACGGCACGCTGGAGGAGCGCCCGGCGCTCGGCGCGGGCTCGCCGCCGCGCGCGCAGCACGTGGATGCGGCGCTACGGCTCGTCGAGCGCACCACCATCCTGTGGCTCGCGGCGCTGCTCGCACTGGCCTTCGTGAGCGTGGCGACCCATGTCTGAGCATCCCGCCGCTCTCGTCGCACACGGCGGCAATCTGCACGAAGCCGCCGAGCGTTACGGCATCGCGTGGGACGCCTGGATCGATCTCTCCACCGGCATCAACCCGCATGGCTATCCGGTGCCGCCCGTGCCGCCAACAGCATGGCGGCGTCTGCCCGACGACGGCGACGGCTTCGCCGCGTGCGCCGCGCGCTATTACGGCGCGCCAGACGCTCACCATGTGCTGCCCGTGGCGGGCAGCCAGGCCGCAATCCGCGCGCTGCCCGCGTTGCTGCCGCTTGCGCGTGTAGCGATCGCGCCGCTCACCTACGGCGAATACGCGCCGGCGTTCGCGCGCGCGGGCCATGAAATCGTGCCGCTCGACGTCGTGCACGACACGCTGCCCGATAGCGTCACGCATGCCGTCGTGGTGAACCCCAACAATCCGACGGCCACGCACCTTGCTGCCGCGCGCCTGCTGCATTGGCATGCGCAACTCGCGTCGCGCGGCGGTACGTTGATCGTCGACGAAGCGTTTGCCGATGCGTTCGGGCACGAGCAATCCGAAACGCTTGCGCACGCAACCAATCGCGATGGACTCGTCGTGCTGCGCTCGCCGGGCAAATTCTTCGGGCTCGCCGGCGTGCGCTGTGGTTTCGCACTCGGCGCACCCGCGCTGCTGGCCGCGCTACGGGCGCATCTGGGCGCATGGACCGTGAGCGGACCCGCACGCCACGCCGTCACCCATGCGTTCGAAGACAGTGCGTGGCAAAACGCAATGCGCGTGTGGCTCGCCGCCGAGAGCGCACGCCTCGTTGCGCTGTTGCGCGCTCACGGCTTCGCGCCGCACGCCACGCCGCTTTTCGCGTGGATCACAGACTCGCGCGCGGCAGCGCTGCAAGACGCGCTCGCGCGACGCGCGGTGTGGACGCGCCGTTTTGACGCGCCGGCCAGCTTGCGCTTTGGCCTGCCCGCCTCCGAAGACGAGTGGCAACGCGTCGAAAGTGCGCTCGAACAGGCCGTACGGGCGATCGGCTGATGCGCGCGGCGATCCTCGCGTTATCGCTTGCCGTCGCGGCGCTCGGACCCTGCACCGCAAATGCAACCGTCACCGCCATCGACGACACAGGCAACACCGTCACCCTTGCGGCTCCCGCACAACGCGTGGTGAGCCTCGCGCCTCACGTGACCGAGCTGCTCTATGCCGCGGGCGGCGGCACGAAACTGGTCGGCGCCGTGGCTTACAGCGATTACCCGCCTGAAGCACAAAAGGTGCCGCGCGTAGGCGACAATCGAGCGCTCGACCTCGAACGCATCGCCGCGCTCAAGCCGGATCTCATCGTGGTCTGGCGTCACGGCAACGCGCAGCAACAGCTCGATCGTCTGCGCGATCTGCACATCCCGCTCTTTTTCAGCGAGCCGCATAAGCTCGACGATGTCGCGACCTCGCTCACGCGCCTTGGCGTGTTGCTCGGCACCGAATCCACGGCGCAGGCTGCGGCAAGCACCTACCGGCGCGATATCGCGCAGCTACGCGCACGCTATGCGCAGCGCGCGAGCGTGAGTGTGTTCTACGAAGTCTGGGATCAGCCGCTGATGACGATCAACGGTTCGCACATGATCAGCGACGTGATCGCGCTGTGCGGCGGCCGCAACGTGTTCGCGACACTCGATCCGCTCGTGCCGACGGTTTCCACGGAAGCCGTGCTCGCCGCCAATCCGGAGGCAATCGTCACCGCTTCGCAAGGCGCGACTTCGCCCGACCGCCCGCTGCCGGGCCTCGAGCGCTGGCGCGCCTGGCCCGCGCTCACCGCTGTTGCACGCGGCGATCTCTTCGCCATCGACGGCGATCTGCTCACGCGCCCCGCGCCGCGCATCGCCCAGGGCGCGGCACAACTGTGCAAGGATCTCGACCTCGCCCGCTCGCGCGACGCCACGGCGCATTGATTCGATCTCCGAAGCGATTTACTACGCGTTCCAGCGCGAAAGCAGCCACTGTGCGCTAGAAGCGTCGTAGCGCAGGCAGACGATGGCGCCCATCTCCAGCGGCCAGCGCACGCAGCGCGCGAGCGGCGTGCCGAGCGCGCGCGCCGTGACCGCGCGTATCACGCCCGCATGCGTCACGGCCCAGACGGTGGACTTCTCGTGCGCCTCGAGCGCGCCGAACCACTCGCTCACGCGCGCATCGAACTGCGCAACGCTCTCCCCGCCGTGTTCGCGCGCGTGCTCGAAATTCGCGGCCCATGCGTCGATTTGCGCGCGTTCGATTGCGTCCCAGCGCTGCATCTCCCACGCGCCGAAATCCATTTCAGCCAGGCGTGCTTCGGCTTGCGGCGTGTGGCCGCGCACGCCGGCAAGTACGGCCGCCACGCTCGCGCAGCGCGTGAGCGGGCTCGTTTCAATCCGTTGCGGTTCGCGCACGCCGAGCGCAGCAAGCCGCTCGGCCAGCAGCGCCGCCTGCTGCGTTGCGTCGCCCGCGAGCGCCACGTCGCTCGCGCCGTAGCACACGCCCGCGTCCACAGCCACGGCGGGATGGCGGATCAGAACGAGATCCATGCGAGCCCCACGAGGTAGATGGCGATCTCGAACACCTGCTGCGCGAAGCCGAGGCAGTCGCCCGTATAGCCGCCAATGCGGCGCACGAAGTAGCGCGCGAGCGCGTAGCGCAGCACGGCGAGCACGACGAGCGTCGCCACGCCCGCGCGCCAGTCAGGCGCACCGGACCACGGCCAGAACAGCCACGGCAAGCCGAACACACACGCGCACAGCCACGCGGACGCACTCATGCGCTGCGCAACGGGCTTGGCCTTGCCCTCGGGGCGCACGTACTCGAGCGAGACGAGATAGCTGATCGCGCACGCACGGCTCGCCGCGTGACCGGCGATCATCAGCATCGCGGCGCGCGCGGGGGGCAGCGCGGCAAGCGTCTGCCACTTCAGCGCCAGCGCCACCACAAGCCCAATCGCACCGAACGCGCCGATGCGTGAATCGTGCATGATGCGCAGCACGTCCTCACGTGTGTACGCGCCGCCGAATGCGTCAAGGCAGTCGGCAAGGCCGTCCTCGTGGAAGGCGCCCGTCGCGAGCAGCGTGAGCGCCATCGACAGCAGCACGGCCACGCTCGCGGGAAACACGCGCAAGGCGGCGAGATAGACGAGCGCCCCGAGCGCGCCGATCAACGCGCCGACGAGCGGAAAGTAGCGCGCCGCCGCATTGAGCCACGCTGGCTCGAAGCCAACCCAGCGCGGCACCGGCACGCGCGTGAAATAGCCCAACGCCGTGAAGAAATAGCGCAGTTCCGCAAGCGGGTTCATCGCGCGGCGCTCAGGCGTGTCGGTCACTGCGATCGTCGACGCCGGCCGACTCGAAGCTCGCCATTTCGTTCAGGAACGCCACCGCCGCGCGCAGCAGCGGCACGGCGAGCGCCGCGCCGGTTCCCTCGCCCAGACGCAGATCGAGCGTCAGCAGTTCGCGCGCGCCGAAGTGATCGAGCATGCGGCGGTGCCCTGCTTCGTTCGATGCATGCGCAAACACGCAGTAGTCGCGCACGTTTGGCGCAAGCGAGTCGGCCACGAGCAGCGCCGAGGTCGCGATAAAGCCGTCCACGAGAATCGCCATGCGCGAGCGCGCCGCTTCGAGGTACGCACCCGCCATCATCGCGATCTCAAAGCCGCCGAACGCGGCGAGCACGTCGAGCGGCTCACGCGCGTCGGCATGATGCGCGAGCGCCGCCGCGAGCACGTTGCGCTTTTTCGCGAGGCCTGCATTGTCGAGGCCCGTGCCGCGCCCGACGCATTCATCGATCGGCACGCCGCACAGCCGGCTCATCAGGCACGCTGCCGACGACGTGTTCGCAATGCCCATCTCGCCAAAGCCGATCACGTTCGTTCCGAGCGCCGCGTGGTGGCGAACGCGCTCCGCGCCCGCCGCGAGCGCGGCGAGTGCTTCGTCGCGTGTCATGGCGCGCTCGCGCGCGAAGTTGCGTGTGCCTTGCGCGATGGGCACATCGACGAGCGCGGGCGACGGCGGCAGCAGCGTCGCCACGCCTGCGTTGACGACTTCGAGCGTGAGCCCTGCCACACCGCTGAACGCGTTGATGGCCGCGCCGCCCGCCACGAAGTTCGCGACCATCTGCGCGGTCACGGCCTGCGGGTACGGGCTCACGCCTTCAGCGGCAATGCCGTGGTCGCCCGCGAACACGATCATCACGGGACGCGCGACGCTCGGGCGCGTCGTGCCCTGGATCATGCCAAGCTGGCGCGCCAGCGTTTCGAGGCGGCCAAGACTGCCGGGGGGTTTGGTCTTCGTGTCGATGAGGCGTTGCAGTTCGTCGCGCAACGAGATGTCGAGCGGTTCGACGGCGAGCAGTTCGGTAAGCGATGACATCATGGTGTGTTTCGTTTCGAAGTGATGCGGGCGCGAACGGCGCGTTAGTGCGCGCCGTTCGCGCCCGGCGAATGCAAAAGGGAAGAAGTCGATCCGAGAGTTGGCGAAAGCGCGGGCACAAGCGCCTCGTGCTCGCCCTCGCGTATCAGCACGAGCGGATGGCCGAATGCAGCGCTCGCGCGCTGCGGCGTGAGCACCTCTCGCACGGGGCCCGCGTGAAAGCCGCCGCGGCCGTCGAGCAGGAGCGCGTGCGTCGCGAAACGCCGCGCGAGATTGAGATCGTGGCAGGAAAACAGTACGGCGCGCGCCTCACTTCGCACCCAGCGCGAGAGCGCTTCAAGGCACGCAATCTGATGATGCAGGTCGAGATGCGCAAGCGGTTCATCGAGCAGCAGCAGCGGCGCGCCCTGACACAACACGGCTGCCAGCGCGGCGCGCTGTCGCTCGCCGCCCGAGAGCGACAGCACATCGCGCGCGGCGAACGCTTCGAGGCCGAGCATGGCGAGCGCGGCGTGCGCGGCGGCACGATCGGCGTCGCCCTCCCAGCCCCAGCCCGAAAGATGCGGATAGCGATTGAGCAGCACGGTGTCGAGCACGCTCGCACTGAATGCGTCGCGCTGGTCCTGGGGCATCAACGCGCGGCGCTGCGCGAGGCGCACCGGCTGCCAGTGTGCGAGCGCGATACCCTCCACTTCCACGCTTCCCGCCGAAGGCTCGCGCAGGCCCGCGAGCGCGCCGATGAGCGTAGTCTTGCCCGCGCCATTCGCGCCCGCGATGCACCAGATTTCGCCGGCGGCAAACCTTTGCGTGAGCGATTCGACAAGCGTGCGCGCGCCGGCTCGCAACGTGAGCGCGTGGACCGCGAGAAGAGGTGGAAGTGTGCCGCTCATCGTGCGCGCCTCGCGAGTAGCATCCACAGGAAAACGGGCACGCCCGCGAGCGCAGTCACAACGCCCACCGGCAACTGCGCGGGCGCAGCCACCGTACGCGCGACGAGGTCAGCGCCCATCACGGCGACGCCGCCCGCGAGCGCGGCGGCGGGCACGAGCATGCGCTGGTCGTTGCCGAACGCGAGGCGCAGCATGTGGGGCACGACGAGCCCAACGAAGCCGATGGTGCCGCCCGTCGTCACGGCGGCGGCCGCCGCGAGCGAGGCGGCAAGATAAATGCCCACGCGCAGACGCAACACCGGCACGCCGAGCGCCTGCGCAGCGGCGTCGCCGCGCGGCAACACGTTGAGCATCGGCGCGGCCGGCACGATGCACGCAAGGACCACGCCAAGCGTAACGAGCGCAGGCCATGGCGCGCCCGCGCCATTGAGGTCGCCCGTGAGCCAGAACAGCATGCCGCGCAGGCGCGTGTCGGGCGCGAGTGTGAGCAGCAGCGTGATCAGCGCGCCCCAGCCTGCCGCCGTCACCGCGCCCGTCAACAAAAGCCGCGGCGAGCTGTCCTGCGGCTCGCCGCGCCACAACTCGCGGCGCGCGAGGCCGAGCACGAGCAGGATCGAAACGAACGCGCCCGCACATGCGCTCGCCTGCACGCCCCACCACGCCACGCCCGCGATCATCGCCACCAGCGCGAACGCGGCAGCGCCGCCGGAAACACCGAGCACATAGGGCTCCGCGAGCGGATTGCGCAACAGCACCTGCAACAGCGCACCCGCCAGCGCGAGCAGCGCGCCACAAGCAAAGGCCGCCAACGCGCGCGGCAAGCGCAGCGTACGCACGATTTCAATCGCCATGTCGGGGGCGCCGTGCGCAGGGGTGAGCGCCGCGAGCGCCTGGGCAAACGTCACACTCACGCTGCCGGTTGCAAGCGATGCGACGAACACCGCGAGCGCGGCCGCAGCGAGCGCGCCCCAGATCATGCACGCGCGGCGTGCGCTCATCGCGCGGCGCGGCAGCGCGTGCAACGGCGGCACAGCATGGGACTCATCGCGGCTCATGGAACGCATCGAGGAACTCAGCAGCGGGTTTCAATCAAACTCACACAGAAAGACAGCAGGGATATCGCAGGCCACGACAGCGTGCAGTATTTTTGTCGCTAAGGATTCTGCATGATGTGTGGCAGAGCGTGGCAAAAGCGGCATGGCAAATGCCGTTCACAAAAGCACTGGCAATGGATCATGAATCCGTGATGTTATAACGCGCGGACCCTGAGCGAGACGACGCGCTGCGCGCGGCCGTGGCAAATTGCGTTCCCGCCCGGCCTATGCAGCACACGTAGCGAGGGATTCGTGCCTGATTCGGGTAAGAAGCCGGGTTGTTACGTCTGGAAACGACACAATCATCAAAATACGCGTTAATCCGCGCTAGAATGCCTGTCTTTAGAGGACGCAGCACATGCTCAACGAACTCGAAACACTCTCACAAAACATCGGGCGGCTGATCGAGATTAATCAGCGCCAACACGAAGCACGCCTCGCACTCGAAGAGCAACTCGCGCAGCTGCGTGCGCAATGCGACGAAACACGCGCCGAACTCGAACAGGTCCGCGAAGAGCGCGCCACGCTGCAAGCAGAGCGCGACGCACTCTCGGCCAAGATCGACGATGCGCAGGTGCGTCTGAACGCGATCCTCGAAAAGCTGCCACGCGCACGCGCTGGTAACGAGCGCGACAACCAGCTCGATCTGCTCGAACCGTCGCAGAGCAACGACGACGACAGCAACGCGGCCCGCCACGGAGAAAACGCATGACCACCAAGCAGATCGAAGCGACGATACTCGGCCAAACCTATCGCCTCGTCTGTTCGCCGGAAACGGAACAGGCGCTGCTCGAAGCCGTGGCGCGCGTGGACGCCGAAATGTCGAAGATCCGCAATCACAGCAACGTGCGCGGCACCGATCGCATTGCCGTCATGGCCGCGCTCTCGCTCGCTTCGGAACTGCTGCGCCTGCAAACGAGCGTGCGTCACGGAGAAGCATTCCCAGCCGAAGAAATCCGTCGTACAATGCGCCAAATGAATGAACAACTGGGCGCGGTGATTCACCAGTACGGTGTGCAATAAGCGCTGCAGTACGCTGCGGTTGTAAGAGCTAACGTGCGGTATGATGTTGTTCATCGGTAGCGTTGATTTGTTTAGAAACGCGTGTTTCCAAACACAGCTGCCAAACAGTTTAGTCAGCTTCCCTGCCTGGTTCGCCAAGGTCATATATTCCTTGAACCAATGCCATGTGCACGGTTGCGGAAATTTGTAGCACGGGCGTGCGCGTCACACAGTCTGATGTACCCGAAGTGCTGCTAACTGCGACCAATTCTGAACCCTCGGTTCAGGATGCCGGCCTAGCGGCTATGGCGGGGACCTATTCAAACGGCATCGGACCACAGTCCGATGCCGTTTTCCATTGTGCGGCACGAATTGCGCGTGCATGCCTGCCCCTCTCCCCTTTCGACGTGAACTTCGACTCATGCGCTACTGGCTGATGAAGTCCGAACCCGACGAAGCAAGCATCGACGACCTCGCAAACGCGCCGCAGCGCACGCTGCCCTGGACCGGCGTACGAAACTACCAGGCGCGCAATTTCATGCGCGACACCATGCAGCAAGGCGACGGCGTGCTGTTCTATCACTCGAGCTGCCCCGAGCCAGGCATCGCGGGCATCGCGCAGGTGTCGTCCACGGCATACCCCGATCCTACGCAGTTCGATCCGAAAAGCCCTTACTACGACGCGAAATCGACGCAGGAGAATCCGCGCTGGATGCTCGTCGACGTCGTGTTCAAGAAGAAGTGCCCGCTGATCGCTCTGGCCGCGTTGCGCGAGCACGAGGAACTCGCGGACATGCGCGTGCTCGCCAAAGGCAATCGCCTGTCGATTACACCGGTCACCACGGCCGAGTGGAACTTCATCACGAAACATCTGATGTGATGCGGCTTTGACGCGGACCGGGCACGCACACAGCATCCGCGCGCGACTTCAAGCACAATCGCGCACAGTCGCGCGCTGTTACGTCGTTGTTTCGTTGCCGTTACGTTGCCATTGCGTCGGCGTTACGATGCCGCACGAGCAGCTCGCGCGCGACGCAAGTTCTGCAAGGAGCCTCAATGAACCGAAAAACCGCCGTCACGCTCGCCGCCGCATTCGCAGCCGCCCTCCCCCTCGCCATGACGCTCGCGCCGGGCGCCGCGTTCGCACAGAGCGACGCGCGTTTCCAGCAACCCTCGGGCGTGCTGTCACTTTCCGCGCAGGCCAGCGCCGAAGTGCCTCAAGACGTCGTCAACATTACGCTGTTCTATGAACAGGAAGCGAGCGATCCCGCCTCGCTCACGGCCACGCTCAATCAGCGCGCCGACGCCGCGCTGCAACGCGCAAGAGGCGTCGCGGGCGTGACCGCGCACTCGGGCCAGTTCTCGATCTTCCCTTCCACCGATCGCGACGGGCGCATCTCCGCGTGGCGCGGACGCACGGAAGTCGTGCTCGAGTCGCATGATTTCGCGGCGGCGTCGAAGCTCGCCGGTGACCTCTCGTCGATCATGCAGGTCGGCAACGTGCAGTTCTCGCTGTCGCCCGAAGCGCAGCGTGCCGCCGAGCAAAAGCTTCAAGGCCAGGCCATCGCCTCGTTTCGCGACCAGGCCCTCTCGGCCACGCGCGCGTTCGGCTACAACAGCTACACGATTCGCGACGTGAACGTGGGGCACTCGGGCGTGATGCCGCGCCCCATGATGATGATGAGCGCGCGCGCCGCTTCGGCTGACGCGAAGATGTCGTCGCCCGTGCCGCTCGAAGGCGGCACATCCACGGTGACGGTCAATGTCTCCGGCTCGGTGCAGATGAAGTAACGCGCGCCATACAAGCAACACGCAAGCAAAAAAGGCCACGGTAAAAACCGTGGCCTTTTTCATGGGCTAAAACGCGTGGAGCGTATGCGCGTGTCAGCTCTTCGCGCCCGCGACCTGCGCGCTGTCGTTGCCGTTCTTGTTTCGATTGGCGCGGCGATACGCCCACACCATCAAGCCGATGCCCGCGATGATCATCGGCAGCGAGAGCCACTGGCCCATCGAGAGGCCGAGCGCGAGCAGGCCGAGGAAGTCGTCGGGTTCGCGGGCGAATTCAACCGTGAAGCGCGCAAGACCATAGCCGATCAGGAACATGGCCGAAATCGCGCCAACGGGGCGCGGCTTGCGCGCGAAAAGAATCAGCACGATGAAAAGCGCGATGCCTTCCAGCGCGATTTCATACAGCTCGGAAGGATGGCGCGGAAGCAGGTGGTACTGCGCGAACACTTCGTTCAGATGCCACTGCGCGGCCAGTTGCGGATGCGCGGCAAGCCACGCGGCGTCGTCGTTCGCAGCGCCCGGAAACAGCATGGCCCACGGCGAGTCGGGCGACGTCACGCGACCCCACAACTCGCCGTTGATGAAGTTGCCGAGCCGGCCAAAGGCGAGCCCCGTGGGCACCATCGGCGCGACGAAGTCCGTGACCTGCAGCCAGGTGCGGCCGCGTTGCCACGCGAACAGAACCATCGCGAACGTCACGCCGAGGAAGCCGCCGTGAAACGACATGCCGCCTTCCCACACCTTGAAGATGTCGAGCGGATGCGCGAAATACCAGCTCGCCTTGTAGAACAGCACGTAGCCGAGGCGCCCGCCCAGAATCGTGCCGAGCACACCGTAGAACAGCATGTCGTCGATGTCTTTCGCGGTCCAGCCCTGGGCGGCCACGTAAGGCAGACGCAGGCGCAGACGGCCGATCACGATCGCCAGAATGAAGCCGACGAGATACATGAGGCCGTACCAGCGCACGGCGAGCGGCCCCAGATGAATGGCGACGGGGTCGAAGTTCGGGTGGATGAGCATCGTGGATGAAGTCTTGTCGGCGATATCAGTTGAAATCGGGTTGTAAGCAGTTACGCGCCACTGGCTAAACAGGCAAAGGGCGTTGGACGTTTGCAAAGCGGCGAGGTTCGCCGCCGGCGTGTCATGGCGTGACATTATCGCCGACGCGAGTAGGCGCGAACCAAAATGCACGTTGGGCGATGCGCCGCGAGTATAACGGTGACAGATGACGTAGCCGGCATGCTCTCCTTCGCGCTAGCCCTCGCGCCTGTGCAAACCCGCCGTCGCTGCATGCGCCCGCACGATCTCGATAAACGCCGCGAGCACCGGGCTCACCTCGGCCGAGCGCCAGACGAGCCCCGTTTCGATGGCCGGCAGTGCCCCGGCAAGCGGCCGGTACACGACGCCCGTGCGCCGCAAATGGCGCAGCGACTGCGGCACGAGCGCCACGCCCATGCCGGCTGAGACGAGGCTCACGATCGTCTGCATCTGGATCGCTTCCTGCCCGATGAGCGGCGCGAGGCCCGCCGCGCCGTAGCAGTCCATGATGGTGTCGTAGAAACCAGGGGCCAGATGGCGCGGAAAGACGACGAGCGGCGCTGCGGCGAGGTCGCGCAGACTCACGGGCTCATCGTGCCAGTCATCGGCGGCCGGCCCGCCAAGGCGCGCCGACAACGCCGACGGCATTGCGACCACGAGCGGCTCGCGTGCGATCGGCTGGTAAGCAAGCTGAGCCGCGTAGCGCGGCGGCACGGGTGCGATCACGAGGCCCGCGTCGATGCGTCCCGCCACCAGCTCTTCCACCTGCACGTCGCTCGTCGCTTCGGCGAGTTGCAAGCGCACGCGCGGATAACGTGCGCCGAAATCGCGCAGCAAAAGCGGCAGCAAGCCGTAATCGGCGGTCGAAACGAAGGCCAGCGCGAGCACGCCCGCCTCGCCGCGCGCGAGGCTCTGCGCGAGCGGCCGCAGCGCCTCGGCGCTCGCCAACAGGCGCCTCACCTCGGGCAACAGATCGGTGCCCACGGCCGTCAACTCCACCGACCGGCGCGTGCGCGCGAACAACTCCACGCCCAGCGTCTCCTCCAGCGCGCGAATGGCCTGCGAGAGCGGCGGCTGTGTCATCGAAAGGCGTGCCGCCGCGCGGCCGAAATGCTGCTCTTCGGCCACGGCAACGAAATAGCGAAGCTGACGCAGATCGGGGATAGTCGGGTTCATCGGCAGCGGTCTCGCGCGGTTATCTTGTTGATTCTTTTTTCGACTCAATAGACCACGAATAATATATTGGACAGCGTTCTCGCGAAATCGCATGCTTCGACAGACGTGCCGGCGCTCGCCAAACCAGAACCCCCACCCGGCATCCGAGACGAATTCCACCGGAGGTCCCCATGTCCTATAACCGTCGTTCGAAGCACATCACGCAAGGCGTTGCCCGCTCGCCCAACCGTTCGATGTATTACGCGCTCGGCTACGAGAAGGCCGACTTCGACAAGCCGATGATCGGCGTCGCGAACGGCCACTCGACCATCACGCCGTGCAACGCCGGCCTGCAGCGCCTCGCCGACGCGGCCGTCGAGGCCATCAAGCGCGCCGACGCGAACCCGCAGACGTTCGGCACGCCCACGATCTCGGACGGCATGTCGATGGGCACGGAGGGCATGAAGTACTCGCTCGTCTCGCGCGAAGTCATCGCCGACTGCATCGAGACCTGCGTGCAGGGCCAGTGGATGGACGGCGTGGTCGTGATCGGCGGCTGCGACAAGAACATGCCCGGCGGCATGATCGCGCTCGCGCGCATCAACGTGCCCGGCATTTACGTGTACGGCGGCACGATCCGCCCGGGCAACTGGAAGGGCAAAGCGCTGACCATCGTCTCGGCCTTCGAGGCCGTTGGCGAATTCACTGCGGGCCGCATGACCGAAGAGGATTTCGAAGGCGTCGAGAAAAACGCCTGCCCCTCCACGGGTTCGTGCGGCGGCATGTACACCGCGAACACGATGAGCTCGTCGTTCGAGGCGCTTGGCATGTCGCTCATGTACTCATCGACGATGGCCAACCCCGACGAGGAGAAAGTCGACTCGGCGGCGGAATCGGCGCGTGTGCTCGTCGAAGCCGTGAAGCAGGACCTCAAGCCGCGCGACATCATCACGAAGCAGTCGATCGAGAACGCGGTGGCGCTCATCATGGCGACGGGCGGCTCGACCAACGCCGTGCTGCACTATCTCGCCATCGCACATGCCGCGGAAATCGAATGGACCATCGACGACTTCGAGCGCATGCGCAAGAAGGTGCCGGTGATTTGCGACCTGAAGCCCTCGGGCCAATACGTCGCGACCGACCTGCACGCGGCCGGCGGCATTCCGCAGGTGCTCAAGATCCTGCTCGATGCGGGCCTGCTGCATGGCGACTGCATCACCATCACCGGCAAGACCATTGCCGAAGAGCTCAAGGACGTGCCGTCCACGCCGCGCGCCGACCAGAAGGTGATCTTTCCCATCAGCCAGGCGCTGTACAAGGAAGGCCACCTGGCGATCCTCAAGGGCAATCTCGCGACAGAAGGCGCGGTCGCCAAGATCACGGGCCTGAAGAATCCGGTCATCACGGGCCCCGCACGCGTTTTCGACGACGAGCAGAGCGCGATGGACGCGATTCTCGCCGACAAGATCCAGGCGGGCGACGTGGTCGTGCTGCGCTACCTCGGCCCCAAGGGCGGGCCCGGCATGCCGGAGATGCTCGCGCCGACTTCGGCGATCATCGGCAAGGGGCTCGGGGAGTCGGTTGGGCTCATCACCGATGGGCGCTTCTCGGGCGGCACCTGGGGCATGGTGGTGGGCCACGTCGCGCCGGAAGCGTTTGAAGGCGGCACGATCGCGCTGGTGCAGGAAGGCGACTCGATCACCATCGACGCGCACCAGCTCCTGCTGCAACTGAACGTGGACGACGCCGAACTCGCGCGCCGCCGCGCGGCGTGGAAGCAACCGGCGCCACGTTACACGCGCGGCGTAATGGCGAAGTACGCAGCGCTCGCGCGCCCGGCGAATCAGGGCGCGGTAACCGGCTAACGGCGCGGCTAACGGCGCGGCCGAGCGCGGCTAGACGCCGCTCAAACCTTCGCCTGCGATAAAGCAAAGGGCGCACGTCCGGAACGTGCGCCCTTTGCTTTTATAATGCGACGACACAGCCGGCGCACACGCGGGCGGAGACCTGTATGAACAGTAAGTCGCAAGCCAGGAACAAGACAGCGACGCTCGCCGCCGCGCTCGCCATCGGCATTGCCGGCGCACTCGGGGCAGCCCCGGCCCGCGCGCAGCATGGACCCGCCGGCCTCGCGCTCGCTCAGCAGCAGAACTGCATGAGTTGCCATTCGGTCACGCGCAATTTCATGGGTCCGGCCCTACGTGATGTCGCCGCAAAATATGCAGGCAAGCCCGACGCGCAGACCTATCTCTCGCACAAGATTCTCGAAGGCAGCACCGGCGTGTGGGGCACCGTGCCGATGCCGGCCAATACACAGCTCAACCCAGGCCAGGCGGCCCAGCTCGCGAGCTGGATCCTCACGCTCAAGTGAGGCGTACGGTGTACGGCGCGGCGCGGGGTGACCTCCGGCCGCCGCGCCCACCGCGGAATCAGGCCGAAGGCGGGTGTCCCGCGCGCGCAGCCAGTTCCTCACGCACGGCGGCCTTCACCCAGTTGTTGAGTTCCGTTTCGAGCGCGAGACCGATCTCGCGCGACACCTGACCCACGAGCCAGTTCGAATGTTCCTGCATCGCCGCGCTGCAGCGCGCCTCGATCACGGCGCGGCCTTCGCCGGTGAGCCATGTGAGGCAGCGCCCGCGCAGGCGCTCGACGAGCGCGTCGGCGTCGTGCGCAAAGAGGCCTTCCTCGCGTTCGGCCACGGCCGCCTTCACGGCAGCGGCCGTCGCGCTCTTCGCCTCTTCGACGTTGTGCGCGCGCAGCGGATTGCCGGCCACCATCACCTCGCTCAAGAGCGGGATCGCCTCTTCCGGATCGTGCATGCCGGACATGTTCACCTCCATCGATCGGGGCAGTCGGCCTCGCGCCGGTACGCCTCGCGCGTCCGGCCTCAGCCGCCCTGCTTGTAGTTGTTGAGCGCGTAACCGCGGTCGCGGTAGAAACGATAGCGCTCGCGGCCCGACGCGAGTTCGTCGGGCGCATCGCCAATCACTTCGAGCAGGCGCTCGAAGCGTGCGAATTGAGGCGGGACCTGCGCGCCGAGATTGAGCAGCACACGATGATGCGGCGCACGCTCGAGATCCGTTGCCAGCACGATGGGCGATTCGCCCGCATGCGGGCTCTCCGCCATGCAGTGCGGCACGAAGTCGAGCGGCGAAAAGGTCCACAACATTTCGTCGAACGCGCGCAGGCGCGCGGGCTCGGCCAGCACCACCGCCTGCTGGCCCGCCTGATACGCCTTGCGCACGAGGCGGCACGCATACAGCAGCGAGTCGCCGACGTTCGTGTGGAAATCGATACGCGTCATGCCCACACCACTTTACACGCCGCCTGGCATGCAGCAATCGTCATGCCTGCCTTCATTGCGCCGCGCGGTCGATGAGGAACTGGGCGAGCAGCGGCACCGGACGGCCCGTTGCGCCCTTCGCCGCCCCGCTCTTCCAGGCCGTGCCCGCGATGTCCAGGTGCGCCCACGGGTAGTTTTCGGTGAAGCGCGAAAGGAAGCACGCCGCCGTCACGCTGCCCGCCGGACGCCCGCCAATGTTGGCGAGGTCGGCGAAGTTCGACTTGAGCTGGTCCTGATACTCGTCGTCGAGCGGCAGGCGCCAGGCCGGGTCGCCCGCTTCGCGCGAAGCGTCGAGCAGTTCGCCCGCGAGCGCGTCGTCCTTCGAGAACAGGCCGCTGTTGTGATGACCGAGCGCGATGATGCACGCGCCCGTGAGCGTGGCGATGTCGACCACGGCGGCCGGCTTGAAGCGCTCGGCGTAAGTGAGCGCGTCGCACAGGATGAGGCGGCCTTCGGCGTCGGTGTTGAGCACTTCGACCGTGAGGCCCGCCATCGTCGTGACGATGTCGCCCGGCTTCGTGGCGTTGCCCGCGGGCATGTTCTCGCAGGTCGGGATGATGCCGATCACATTGAGCTTGAGCCCCATTTCGGCGACCGCGCGGATCGTGCCGAGCACCGAGCCCGCGCCGCACATGTCGTACTTCATCTCGTCCATGCCCTCGCCCGGCTTGAGCGAGATGCCGCCCGTGTCGAACGTAATGCCCTTGCCGACCAGCACGATGGGCGCGGCCTTGGCGCTTGCGCCCTGGTAGTGCAGCACGATGAACTGCGGCGGCTCGACCGAGCCCTTTGTTACAGAAAGAAACGAGCCCATCTTGAGCGTCTCGATCTGACGCTGGCCGAGCACCTCGACCTTGAGCTTCCAGTCGCGCGCGAGCTTCTTGGCCGTGGCGGCGAGATAGGTGGGCGTGCAGACGTTGCCCGGCAGATTGCCGAGGTCGCGCGTGAGGTCCATGCCGTTGGCGAGCGCGACGGCTTGCTTCGCCGCGACCTTCGCTGCCTTCTCTTCGGCGGCGTCGATGCTGAAGACCACGCGCTTGAGCGCCCGCTGCGCGACGTCGGGCTTGCTCTTCATCTGTGTGAAGCGGTAGGTCTCGTTGCGCAGCGCGAGAATGGCGGCGCGCACGCCCCATTCGCCCGTGCGCTCCTTCACCGGCAGTTGCGCGAGCGTGAACGTGACCTGTGCGATCTTCGTGCCGAGGATCGCGCGCCATGCGGCTTTGACCGCGTCGCCGTAAGCCTTCTGGCTAAACGAGTCCTGCTTGCCGAGACCCACGAGCAGCACGCGCGAGGCGCCGATGCCGCTCACTTCCGGCAGAAACAGTGTGGAGCCGGCCTTGCCATCGATGTCGCCGGCCTTGACGACGCGCGCGATTGCGCCGCCAATGGCGCTGTCGATCGCGAACGCCGGGCCCGAGAGGGTTTGCGCCTCGAACACGCCGACTACGACACAATCCGACTTGCCGGTCAGGAAGGAGCCTTCCCCGCCTTTGCTCCAGTCACAGGCTTTTATGCTAAAGTCCATCGCGCTTGTCCTCGGATAAAATCAGGGCTTAGGATGAAAGCCGCAATTATCCGCTATTTTTCCCGCGGCGGCTCCTGGGCGGTTGCGCGAGCTGCGCGCCTCCCGGCACGGGCCGCCCGCCCTGCCCATCAAGAATGATCTTCGAACGTTCCCTGCAGCGCGAACTCGCGTACACGGCCGGCGCCGTGTTCATGGTTCTGCTCACGATCATGCTGACGACGATGATGATCCGCATCGTCGGCTTCGCCGCGTCCGGTCAGATCGACCCGCGCGACGTGCTGGTGCTGATCGGACTGACCGTGATCGGCTACATGGCCGTCATGCTCATCGTCACGCTCTTCGTGTCGATCCTGTTCGTCCTCACGCGCTGGTACAAGGATTCCGAAATGGTCGTATGGCTCGCCTCCGGGGTGAGCCTCACGCGCCTGATCAAGCCGGTCGCCACCTTCTCCGCGCCGATCATCCTGCTTATCGTGTTCTTCGCGTTCATCGGCTGGCCGTGGTCGAACGCGCAAAGCAAGCTCATTCGCGCGCGCTTTCAGCAGCGCGATGAAGTGTCGCTGCTCGCGCCTGGCCAGTTCCGCGAATCGCCCACCACGCACCGCGTGTTCTTCATCGAGCGCATGAGCCCCGACCAGGCGCGCGTGGAGAATGTATTCGTCACGAGCACGGAAAACGGCAAGGTCAGCGTGATCGTCTCGAAGACGGGCCACACCGAAACCATGCAGAGCGGCGACCGCTTCGTCGTGCTCGAAAACGGCCGCCGCTACGACGGCGAGCCGGGTCACCCGGACTTTCGCATCAGCGAGTTCCAGCGCTATGGCGTGAAGATCACGAGCCAGCCGCTCGTCAACACGCCTTCGGCGAGCACCACGTCCACACCGGGCCTGTTGCGCCATCCCACCGACGACAACCTGGGCGAGCTCGCCTGGCGCGCCGGCTTGCCGCTCATCGCGATCAACCTGATGCTGCTCGGCATTCCGCTCGCGTACCAGAACCCGCGCCGCAGCCGCACGATCAACCTCGTGATGGCGGTGCTGATCTACCTCACCTATTCGAACCTGCTCAACGTCGTGCAGTCGCAGATCGAGCAAGGCAAGATGCCGTTCGGCGTCGGCCTCGTGCTGCTGCACACCGTGGTGCTCGCGCTCGTCGTGTTCATCTTCTGGATACGCGTGCGCAACCGGCCGCTCTTCACACGTGCGATGTTCCGGCGCGCCTCTTCAGGAAACTGAGAGGAAAACTGACCGATGCGCATCTACGAAAAATACTTCGCTCGCCAGGTTTACCTGACGTTCATCTTCATTCTGTTTGCCTTCTCCGGCCTGTTCTTCTTCTTCGACCTCATCAACGAGCTGAATTCGGTCGGGCACGGCAACTACAAGTTCCAGTACGCGGTGCTGCGCGTGGCGCTCCAGGCGCCCTCGCGGCTTTACGAGATCATCCCGGTCGCAGCGCTCATCGCCGCGATCTACGTGTTCGCGCAAATGGCGGCGAATTCCGAGTACACGATCTTTCGTGTGTCCGGCCTCGCCACGAACCAGGCGCTGCGCTCGCTGCTCAAGATCGGCGTGCCGCTCGTGCTGCTGACCTATCTGATCGGCGAAGTGGTCGGCCCTTACACCGACCAGCTTTCCGAGCGCGTGCGTCTCGAGGCGTTGGGCTCGGCGGTGTCGAGCAACTTCCAGTCGGGTGTGTGGGTGAAAGACACGCTCACCGCGCGCGCCGACGGCGAACAGGTCACGCGCTTCGTGAACGTCGGCGAGTTGCTGCCCAATGCGACCATCACGAACGTGCGCATCTACGAATTCGATTCGAAGTTCCGGCTCTCCAACGTGCGCCTGGCGAAGAGCGGCACGTTCCAGCCGCCGGGTCACTGGCTGCTCAAGGACGTGACCGATACGCAGCTCATCAGCGTGCCGCCGCCGCAGAACCAGCCTGTCGATGCGCTCAATCCGGTCTATCGCGCAGAACAGACCTCGGCGCCCGAATACTCGCTGCGCTCGGAGCTCACGCCGAACATTCTCTCGGTGCTGCTCGTTTCGCCCGACCGGATGTCGATGTTCAACCTGTTCCGCTATATCCAGCACTTGACCGAGAACCATCAGGACGCGCAGCGCTACCAGATCGCGTTCTGGCGCAAGCTGCTCTACCCGTTCGCCGTGTTCGTGATGCTCGTGCTCTCGCTGCCGTTCGCGTATCTGCATACGCGCGCCGGTGTGGTGGGCATGAAGGTGTTCGGCGGGATCATGCTCGGCATGAGCTTCCAGCTCGTCAACACGCTGTTCTCCCACGTGGGTACACTGAACACCTGGCCTGCGCCGCTTACCGCGGCGACACCGGGGCTCATTTATCTCGCGGTCGGGCTGATCGGGCTCAAATGGGTTGACCGGCATTGATGCCGGGCGCCCTCGTCCGCTAGCTCGTCCAATTCGCTGATTCGCACAGGCTCGCAGGCATGGGCACGCACGGCATGATTCTCTTTGGCCACGGCGCGCGCGACGCGCGCTGGCAAGAGCCGTTTCAGCGCCTGGCCGCAAAGCTCGCCGCCGCGCGCGGCGATGCGGGTCCGGTCAGCCTCGCCTTCCTGGAACTCATGGCCCCGAGCCTGCCTGATGCCATCGCCTCACAGGCCACGGCGGGCTGCGACACGATTACGGTCATACCGGTGTTCTTCGGCCAGGGCGGCCACGTGCGGCGCGACCTGCCCGCGCTGATCGCGCAATGCCAGAGCGAACATCCGGGTGTGCGCCTGCGTTGCGCGGGCGCCGTCGGCGAGGACGACGCGGTGCTCGATGCGATCGTGCGGTTTTGCATCGACAACGAACGCGACTGACAACGCGCACGCATAAAAAAACGGGCTCGCCTTTCAGCGAGCCCGTTTTGCTTTCCTGGCCTTGATCGTGTGGCGCTCAGGCGGCGGCGCGGCGGTTTTGGCGATCGCCTTGCACTTCATCCTCGCGCTGCACCTGCCCTGCGCGTTCGGCGAACGCGTCGCCGATCATGAGCAGGCTTGGCTGCGCCGGGTCGAGCCAGTCCTGCGCCTCGCCCGCTTCGAGGCCCGCCAGCGTCAGCGTGAGCGTGCGCTCGCGCGCGGTGCTGCAAGCTTCGACGATCGCCACCGGCGTGGCGCCCGCGCGGCCCGCTTCGATGAGCTGGCGCGCGATCTCGGGCGCGCTGTCGCGGCCCATGTAGAACACGAGCGAATCGGCGTTGACGTGCTCGCGAATCTCCTCGCTGCCCGCCGCGCGCGAATACGTGGCGAGCGCAACACTGCGGGCCACGCCGCGCAGCGTCAGCGAGCGTTGCAGCGTCGCCGCGCTGGCGAGCGCCGCCGTGATGCCCGGCACGACTTCGAAGTCGATGCCGGCCGCTTCGAGCGCGCGCATTTCCTCGTCGGCACGGCCGAACAGCATCGGGTCGCCGCCCTTCAGGCGCACGACCACGCCATGCTCACGCGCGGCGTCGACGAGTTGCTTGTTGATGAAGTGCTGCGCCGTGGAACGCTGCCCGCAGCGCTTGCCGACCGCGATGAACTTCGCGGTTGGCGGCGCGTACTCGAGCATGGCCGGCTCGACGAGCGCGTCGTGCAGCACGACGTCGGCGCTCGCGAGCAGCCGTGCGCCGCGCACCGTGATGAGGTCCGCTGCGCCCGGTCCCGCGCCGATCAGATATACCTTACCCATTTGCTTCGAATCCATTATTGCGGCCGCGCGCGGCCGCAACGTCGCGCGACGCCTTAGGCCGAGAACGCGCGGATCATGCCCGCGGCCACCGTGTGATGCGTCGCCTCGTCGATCAGCACGAACGCGCCGGTGCCAAGATTCGCATCATACAGGTCGCAGACGAGCGGCTTCTGCAGCGAGAGCGCCACGCGGCCGATATCGTTCATTGCGAGTTCGTGGCGGTCGGTGGCGTGCGAGAGCGTATGCACGTCGAGCACCTGCTTGACCGCGCCGATCTTCGCGAACACCGTGCTCGTGGTCTGCTTGAGCAGGTACTTGCGCTGCGGCGAGAGCGGCTCGTCGTCGAACCAGCAGAGGTCCGCTTCGAGCTTCTTCGCCGGCTGCGCGTTGTCCGACGCTGGCACGAAGGTGTCGCCGCGCGAGACGTCCACGTCTTCGGTCAGACGAATCGTGACGGTCTGACCCGCGAACGCGCGGTCGACCTGCGCCGTGCCGCCCGGCACGGGCGCGATGATTTCCGCGACCGTTGCGCTGCGGCCTGCCGGCAGCACCGTGATGGCGTCGCCGAGCTTCACTTCGCCCGCTTCGACGCGGCCCATGTAACCGCGGAAGTCGTCGGCGCTGGAGCCGTCCTGGCGCGCGACCCACTGCACCGGGAAGCGCAGCGCTTCACCCGTGGCCTGCGCGACCGGCAGTTGCTCGAGCACGTCGAGCAGCGGCTCGCCCGCGTACCAGGGCATGCGCTCGCTCGCGGCCACGATGTTGTCGCCCTTGAGCGCCGAGACCGGCACGAAGCGCACGTCATTGAGGCCGAGCTGGCGCGCGAGCGCGACATACGCTTCGCGGATCAGATTGAACGTGGCTTCGCTGTATTCGACCAGATCCATCTTGTTGATCGCGACGATCACGTGCTGCAGGCCCAGCAGCTTGACGATGGCGCTGTGGCGCTTGGTTTGCGGCAGCAATTGCGTGACGCCGTTCTCGACCGTCACACGCGTGGGGTCGATCAGGATGATCGCGGCGTGCGCCGTGGAAGCGCCCGTGACCATGTTGCGCGTGTACTGCTCGTGGCCAGGGGTATCCGCGATGATGAACTTGCGCTTGGCCGTGGCGAAGTAACGGTACGCCACGTCGATCGTGATGCCCTGCTCGCGTTCGGCTTCGAGGCCGTCGGTGAGCAGCGACAGGTCGATCTCGTCGCCCACCGTGCGCTTGTTCTTCGCGCGCGAAAGCGCCGAGAGCTGATCCGAGAGAACCGCCTTGCTGTCGTACAGCAGACGGCCGATCAGCGTGCTCTTGCCGTCGTCCACGCTGCCCGCCGTGATGAAGCGCAGCACGCCGAGGTCTTCAGGTTGATGCGTCGTAACCATGTCTAATCTTTCCTCTCGCGTGCTCTTTAGAAATAACCTTGCTTCTTGCGCTGTTCCATCGCCGCTTCCGACGCCTGGTCGTCCATGCGTGTCGCGCCGCGTTCCGTGATCTCGGTCACGGCCGTCTCGGCGATGATCTTCTCGACGTTGTCCGCGTCGCTCGCCACCGGGCACGTGCAGCTGATGTCGCCCACCGTGCGAAAGCGCACCTGCGCCATTTCGCTGACTTCGCCTTCCTTCATCGGCGTGAGCGGCGTGACCGGCACGAGCAGGCCGTTGCGGCGCACGATCTCGCGCTGGTGCGCGTAGTAGATCGACGGCAGCTCGAGCTTCTCGCGCTCGATGTACTGCCACACATCCAGTTCCGTCCAGTTCGAGATGGGGAACACGCGCAGATGCTCGCCGTTGTGCAGGCGCGCGTTGTAGAGGCTCCACAGTTCCGGGCGCTGCGCCTTCGGGTCCCACTGGCCGAATTCGTCGCGGAACGAGAAGATGCGCTCTTTCGCGCGGGCCTTCTCTTCGTCGCGGCGCGCACCGCCGATCATCGCCGTGTAGCCGTATTGCTCGATCGTTTCGAGCAGCGTGACCGCTTGCGCGGCGTTGCGCGAATCGGTTTCGCGGCGCAGGCGCACGGTGCCCTTCTTGATCGAATCTTCCACATGGCCGACCACGAGTTCCGCGCCGATTTCGGCCGCGCGGCGATCGCGGAAGTCGATCACTTCCTCGTAGTTGTGACCCGTGTCGATATGCACGAGCGGAAACGGCAGCGCGGTCTTGCGGTTCGCGCCAAGGCCGAACGCCTTCAGCGCGAGCGCCAGCACGACGACCGAGTCCTTGCCGCCCGAGAACAGCAGCGCCGGCTTGCTGCATTCGGCGACGAGTTCACGCAGGATGTGGATCGACTCGGCTTCGAGCCAGTCGAGATGGTCCATGCGGTTCGCCGTGACCTGGAGCGGCGCGTTCACTGCTGAGTCGAGCGTGGTGCTCATGTTCGGATCCTTCCTTTATTCGCACCCCTTTTACGGGGCACGCGGTACTCGGTATACGGTAGCGCGCCGGTCTTCACGACGGCGCGGCAAAACTCAATCTTAGTTCGCCTGGTGGATCGACGACACTTCGACGACCGGAATGGCTGACACGGACGTAATGTGCAAGCCACATTCCTTCGTGTCGCGCGACTCCCACCACCAGCGGCCGGCGCGGCTGTCCTCGCCGGGACGGATGGCGCGCGTACAGGGCTCGCAGCCGATGCTCGGGTAGCCGCGTGCGTGCAGCGGGTTCACCGGCACCTCAAAGGCGCCCAGATAAGCCCAGACATCGGCTTCGGTCCAATCCGCGAGCGGATTGAACTTGTCGATGTTGCGCGCTTCGTCGCGCTCTTCCTCGTGCAGTTCCGCGCGCGTGACCGACTGCTCGCGGCGCTGGCCCGTGACCCAGGCGGAAACGCCGGAAAGCGCGCGGTTCAGCGGCTCGACCTTGCGGATTTCGCAGCAGCGCTTGCGCAGGTCCACGCTCTCGTAGAACGCGTTCAGGCCGTGCTGGGCGACGTACTCGTCCACCGCGTCCTGTTGCGGATGAAACTGCTCGATCTCGTAGCCGTAGCGCTCGCGCACAGCGTCGAGCATGCCGAGCGTTTCCGCGTGCAAACGGCCCGTGTTCAGCGAGAAGATGCCGATTTTCACGCCGCGCGAAAGAATCGCGTGGGTGAGCAGCATGTCTTCGGCTGCGAGGCTGCTGGCCAGCTTCACGCTGGCGTGACGCGCAGCGATCGAGTCGAGCAGCGCATCGAGGCGCTCGATTTTCGCCTGCAGGTCAGCCGTGATTTCGGTCGCTGGGGTTGTCAAAGCGGTGCTCATGCTGCTGCGCCTTGCTGTGCCAGACGGCGGCGGAACAGCGGCGACGGCTCGTCGAATGCGCCCTGGTATTGCACCGTGAACTCGGTGAACGCCTTGAGCGCGTCGTGGATGTCCTTGTCGGCGCGCACGGCGAACGCGTCGAAGCCGCAGCGCTCGTGAAAGCGCAGCTGGTCGCGCAGCACGTCGCCGATCGCGCGCAGTTCGCCCTTGTAGCCATAGCGCTCGCGCAGCAGGCGGCCGATCGAAAAGCCACGGCCATCGCGGAACACGGGGAAATCCACGCCGATCAGCGCGAGCTTGTCGAAGTCGGCGGCGATATCGGCCGGTTCGCTGTCCGGCGCGAGCCACACGCCGAGTTCGTCCTTGCCGCGCGAGGCGACGAGCGCGTCGCGCTGCGCCTGCCAGTAAGCGAGCGGAACCAGCACCTTGCCTGCGGGCAGCGCCGACACCTCGGGCAGCGCGCCGTCTTCGGCCGCACGCACGATTTGCCAGTTGTCTTCAACGATCTCGCGGTTTTTGATGATCAATGCCATTGCTCGAATCTCGTCTCTCGTTGCGTGCGGTTAAGCGTGGGCCGGCTGGCGCGATGCGTACACGCGCTCCTTGAACGGCGTGATGCCGACGCGGTCGTACGTGTCGATGAAGCGCTCGCCGTCGATGCGCAGCTCGACGAACGTGTCGACCACCTTCTGGATCACGTCGGGCATTTCTTCCGCCGAGAACGACGGTCCGATCACGCGGCCAAGGCGCGCGCCGTTGGCGCCGTTGCCCTGCTCGCCGCCGAGCGACACCTGATACCACTCAGAGCCGTCCTTATCCACGCCCAGAATGCCGATGTTGCCGACGTGGTGATGACCGCACGAGTTCATGCAACCCGAGATATTGAGCGACAGGTCGCCGAGGTCGTAGACGAAGTCGAGGTTGTCGAAACGCTCCTGGATCGCCAGCGCGATGGGGATCGACTTCGCATTGGCGAGCGAGCAGAAGTCGCCGCCCGGGCACGCGATGATGTCGGTCAACAGGCCGATGTTCGCCGTCGCGAAACCTTGCGCCTTCGCCTTTTCCCACAGTGCGAAGAGGTCGCGCTTCTTCACGTCTGCGAGAATCAGGTTCTGCTCGTGCGAGACGCGGATCTGGCCGAACGAGTACTCGTCGGCCCAGTCGGCCACGGCTTGCATCTGCGCGTCGGTGGCGTCGCCCGGCGCGATGTCGCGCGGCTTGAGCGAGAGCGTGACCGACGCATAGCCCGTCACGCGGTGCGGACGCACGTTGCGCTCGACCCAGCGCGCGAAGGCGCGGTTTTCCAGCAGATGCTTTTCGTACGACGTGTCCGTGTCGGCGATCTTTTCATACGCCGGCGGCACGAAGTACTGCGAGACGCGGTCGACTTCTTCCTGCGTGAGCGTCGAAGGGCCGTCCTTCAGGTGCTGCCACTCTTCTTCGACCTGCTCGGCGAACTTCGCCGGCGAGAGCGCCTTCACGAGAATCTTGATGCGCGCCTTGTACATGTTGTCGCGGCGGCCGTAGCGGTTGTACACGCGCAGCACGGCTTCGCAGTAGGTCAGCAGGTGCTGCCACGGCAGGTCGCGCTTGATGATGGCGCCGACGATCGGCGTGCGGCCAAGACCGCCGCCCGCGAGGATGCTCGCGACCACTTCACCCTGCTCGTTACGGTCGAGGTAGACGCCCAGGTCGTGGATCTGCACGGCGGCGCGGTCTTCCTTCGTGCCCGAGACAGCGATCTTGAACTTGCGCGGCAGCCACGCGAATTCGGGGTGGAACGTCGACCATTGGCGCAGGATTTCGGACCACGGACGCGGGTCGACGACTTCGTCGGGCGCGACGCCCGCGAACTGGTCGGCGGTGATGTTGCGGATGCAGTTGCCCGACGTCTGGATGCCGTGCATCTGGACCGAGGCCAGCTTGCGCAGGATTTCCGGCGTTTCTTCAAGCTTGATCCAGTTGTACTGGATGTTCGAGCGCGTCGAGAAGTGGCCGTAGCCGCGGTCGTGCTCGCGCGCGATCGTGGCGAGCATGCGCAGCTGGTCGCTGCGCAGATTGCCGTACGGAATCGCGATGCGGTGCATGTAGGCATGGCGCTGGTAGTACAGGCCGTTCTGCAGACGCAGCGGGCGGAACTCTTCTTCGCTCAATTCGCCCGACAGGCGGCGGCGAACCTGGTCGCTATATTGCGCGACGCGTTCGTCGACGATGGTCTGGTCGTACTGATCGTATTGGTACATTCGGGGACCCCAGGGTTGGTTCAATCGCGGCGTTCCGGTTACGCCGCGCTCCGACTTCTCGACTTCGTTCTTTCCGCACTGTTTTGCCTGCTCGAGGCGGCCGCGCCTTCAATCGCGCCGGTCATTTGCTAATGACCAAAACAGATATCCATATTGGAAAAGTTGGAGGAATGGTAATAAACTCGCTTTATATTTCAAACGACTCAAAAATCAGGTCGATATGCAATCAGGTTATAAGGGTTATCTATGAACCTGCACCAGTTCCGTTTCGTCCGCGAGGCCGTCCGCCAGAACTTCAACCTCACGGAAGCGGCCAAGGCACTGTATACGAGCCAGCCGGGCGTCTCGAAGGCGATCATCGAGCTGGAGGACGAGCTTGGGGTCGAAATCTTTACACGCCATGGCAAACGCGTGCGCTCGCTCACGGAGCCGGGCCGGATCATCCTCGCCTCGGTGGAGCGCATTCTGCAGGAAGTGGAAAGCTTGAAGCGCGTCGGCAAGGACTATGCCGCACAGGACCAGGGCAACCTGACCATCGCCGCCACGCACACGCAGGCGCGCTACTCGCTGCCGGCCGCCATCGCCGAATTCAAGCGGCGCTTCCCTAAGGTGCACCTTTCGATCCTGCAGGGCAGCCCCACACAGGTCGCGGAAATGGTGCTCCATGACCAGGCCGATCTCTGCATCGCGACCGAGGCCATCTCGGGCTACAAGGAACTGGTGTCGCTGCCCTGCTTCACCTGGCACCACGTGGCGGTGATGCTGCCCGACCACCCGCTGCTCGAGCGCAAGCCGCTCTCGCTCGACGATCTGGCCCAATATCCGCTGATCACCTATGACAACGCGTTCGCCGGGCGCACCAAGATCAACGACGCGTTTCGCCTGCGCGGCCTCTCGCCCGACATCGTGCTGGAGGCCATCGACGCCGACGTGATCAAGACCTATGTCGAGCTGGGTCTGGGCGTGGGGATCATGGCCGACATCGCCTTCAATGCCGAGCGCGACCGGCACCTGCGCGCGGTGCCCGTAGGTCACCTGTTCGGCAGCAACGTCACGCGCGTGGCGCTCAAGCAGGGCGCTTACCTGCGCAGCTATGTGTATACGCTCGTCGAACTGCTTTCGCCGAGCCTGAACCGCAAGCTGATCGAGCAGGCGCTCAAGGGCGAGCACGAGACTTACGAGCTGTAGCGGCCCGTTGCAGGATCGGTGCCGGAAGAAAGATCAGACAAAATCCGCAATACAACAACATCACTTCTCGCCTGGAGATTCAACGGATGAAGCCGCGCTTTACTTTCGTGCAGTCCCTGCGCCCGCTCGTCGTGGCCGCCGCCCTTGCTGCCGCCGCCTGCGCGTCTGTCGCGCATGCCGACATCAAGGTCGGTATCGACCTCTCGAGCACGGGTCCGGCAGCCGCCATCGGCATCACGAGCAAGAACGCCATGCTGATGTGGCCCGACACGATCGCGGGACAGAAGGCCGACTACATCGTGCTCGACGACGGCTCCGACCCGGGCGCCGCCGTGCGCAACATCCACAAGCTCATCAACGAAGATCACGTGGACGTGATCGTCGGGCCGAACATCACACCGGCGGCGCTCGCGGCGCTCGACCCGGTGGCGCAAAGCAAGACGCCGATGATTACGCTGGTCGGCTCGGGCTCGGTGGTCGAACCGCAGCAGGGCGCGCGCGTGTGGGCGTTCAAGATGGCGCAGACCGACGCCGCCATGGCCGACGTCATGACGCGCTACATGGCCGCGCACGGCGTGAAGACGGTGGGCTTCATCGGCTTTGCCGACAGCTACGGCGACAGCTGGCTCAATGAATTCACGAAGTACGCGAAGGAACGCAACATCCAGATCGTGGCGACCGAGCGCTACAACCGCACCGACGCGAGCGTGACGGGCCAGATCCTCAAGCTGATGGCGGCCAAACCCGACGCGATGCTGATTGCCGGCGCAGGCACGCCGACCGTGCTGCCGCAACGCACGCTGATCGAGCGCGGCTACAAGGGGCCGATTTACCAGACGCACGGCATCGCCACGCCTGAATTCATCAAGCTTGGCGGCAAGGACGTGGAAGGCACCCTGTTCCCGACCCAGCCCGTGGTGGTGGCGCGCACGCTGCCCGCCGACCAGCCGGCGCAGAAGGCGGCGCTCGCCTTCGTCGATGCCTACGAGGCGAAGTACGGCCCGGGCACGGTCACGCAGTTCGCGGGTGACGCGGCAGGGGTGTATCCGCGCTTGCAGGACGCCGTTGCGCGCGCGCTCAAGACCGCGCAGCCGGGCACGGAAGCGTTCCGCGTGGCATTGCGCAGCGAACTGGAGCACGCGCACGAAGTGGTCGTGCCCAATGGCATGGTCAACACGAGCCCGACGGACCACGTGGGCCTCGACCAGCGCGCGAGCGTGATGGGCACGGTACGCGGCGGCAAGTTCGTGTATCTGAGCCAATAAGTTGCGCGAGCGGCGGCGCCCTGCCGCCGCTCAGTCGACTGCGTCCGGCCAGCGGCGCGCGCTGTGCAGGACGCGCAATATCGTGAGCGCTTCGTTCTCGTACCGGTAGGCAAGCACGAACGGCGTTGACTCGACCACCAGCTCCCGCGTGCCGCTCACGCGGCCGACCCGGCCAAGGTTGGGGAAAAGTCGTAACCGTCGGACGGACGCCGAAATCCGCTCGTCCCACACGACAGCCCGGCGCGGGTTGCTAGTCACGGTGAAGTTGAATGCGGCCTCGCGGTCGGCCAGCGCGAGCAGCGACCAGCCTACCCTCAACTTTTCGCCTGGCGCTTGCGCGCACGCTCAGGCTCGCCGGCCACCGCCGCGCGCCGCTTCGCGAAGTGCGCCTCCACCGCTTCGTCCGCCACCGCCGGCCGCGGGTCCTCCAGCGCCTCGCGCACTTTGGCCCGGAACCACGCGTCGTGCGCCACCGGATCGACGGCGAAATCGAACGGCAACGCGCCCTCGTTCGCAATACGCGTGAGCAGAATGCGTACGGCGTCCGATACCGTGAGCCCCATGTTGTCGAGCACTTCGGCCGCGCGCTGTTTGAGCGCGTGATCGATGCGAACCTGTACCAATGCGTTTGCGTTCATCGACTCACTCCCTGGTTTGGCCGTTAGCCTTGAGGCCGGCCTCGTCGAATACGCAGTGTAATTCAATTGAATGACATTAGACATGCTCTACCTTTGAAGCGGGTTAAACATGTCGCAAGTTTCGTTGCCTGGCCCTGCGCGCTCAATTCATCCGAATGGCCAATCACGGCCGCACGATGCTGCACCACGCGCCGCCAGCCTTATTGCTCGCCAGCACGGCCTCGATGAAGCGCAACCCTTCCACGCCGTCGTCGACCGTGGTCAGCAGCCGGCTCTCGGGCGGCGCCGCAACGCCCGCCTCGCGCGCGCGGATCTGCGCGGCGGCGTCGCGATAGAGCTGCGCGAACGCCTCCAGATAGCCTTCCGGATGCCCCGGCGGCACACGCGTGGCGTGCAGCGCGGCGGCCCCCGTCACGCGGCCGCGCGTGAGGCGCTGCGCCTCGCCGCCCTGGGGCGTGAACCACAGCACGTTGGGCTCCTCCTGATCGAACGCGAGGCCCGCCTTCGTGCCATACACGCGCAGCCGCAACGCGTTTTCCGCACCACTCGCCACCTGGCTCGCCCACAACATGCCGCGCGCGCCGTTGGCATAGCGCAGCATGGCCTGAACGTGATCGTCCACGCGGCGGCCCGGCACGAAGGTATGCACTTCGGCAGCAAGTGATTCCGGCACGAGCGCGCTCACGAACGCCGCCAGCTGATACGCATGCGTGCCGATGTCGCCCAGACACCCCGCCGGCCCCGCCAGCGCCGGATCGGTGCGCCACGCCGCCTGGCGGTTCGCGCCGCCGCGCTCGACAGGGTTGGCGAGCCAGTCCTGCGCGTATTCGACCTGCACGATGCGCACATCGCCAATCTCGCCCGCCTCCACCAGCTCACGTGCGTGCCGCGCGAGCGGATAGCCCGAATACGTATGCGTGAGCGCGAACACGAGATTCGCGTCGCGCGCGTGCCGCGCAAGCGCTTCGCCCTCGGCGAGCGAGACCGCGAGCGGCTTGTCGCAGATCACGTGAATGCCCGCATCCATGAACGCATGCGCGACCGGCGCGTGCAGATGGTTCGGCGTGACGATGGCCACCGCGTCGATGCCATCCTCGCGCCCGGCTTCCACGCTCGCCATCTCGCGCCAGTGGTCATAGCTGCGCGCGAGACCGAGCGCCTCGGCGCTCGACTGCGCGCGCGCCGGATCGGACGACAGCGCGCCCGCTACAAGCTCCCAGCAATCGTCGAGACGGGCCGCGATGCGATGCACCGCGCCGATAAACGCGCCCTCGCCGCCGCCGACCATGCCGAGCCTGAGTCTTCGTGTCATTGCCTGGCTCCCGTGAGAAACGCGTTCAGAGGCCCAGCACGCCCTTCACCTGCGCCGCATCGACGCCGCTGCCCGCGAAGTCGTCGAACGCATGCTCGGCCACGCGGATGATGTGCCGTTTGATGAATTCGGCGCCCTCGCGCGCGCCGTCGTGGGGATGCTTGAGCGCGCACTCCCATTCGAGCACGGCCCAGCCCGGATAGCCGTACTGCGTGAGCTTCGAGAAGATCGCGCCGAAGTCGATCTGCCCGTCGCCGAGCGAGCGAAAGCGCCCCGCACGCTCGACCCATCCGCTGTAGCCGCCGTACACCCCTTGCTTGCCCGTGGGGCGGAATTCGGCGTCCTTCACGTGAAAGGCCTTGATGCGCGCGTGATAGAGGTCGATGAACGCGAGGTAATCGAGCTGCTGCAGCACGAAGTGGCTCGGGTCGTAGAGGATGTTCGCGCGCGGATGATCGTCCATGGCCGCCAGAAAGCGCTCGAACGTCACGCCGTCGTGCAGGTCCTCGCCCGGATGCAGTTCGTAGCAGACGTCCACGCCCGCCGCGTCGAACGCATCGAGGATCGGCCGCCAGCGGCGCGCGAGTTCGTCGAAGGCGGTTTCGACGAGACCCGCCGGCCGCTGCGGCCACGGATAGAAGTACGGCCACGCCAGCGCGCCCGAAAACGTCACGTGCGCGCTGAGCCCCAGATTCTTCGAGGCGCGCGCGGCCAGCATCAACTGCTCGATGGCCCACGCCGTGCGCGCCTCGCGATTGCCCCGCACCTGCGGCGGCGCGAAGCCGTCGAACAGCGTGTCGTAGGCGGGATGCACGGCCACGAGCTGTCCCTGCAGATGCGTGGAAAGCTCGGTGATCGCCACGCCCGCGTCGTCGGCCTGCTGGCGCAGGTCGTCGCAGTACGCGGTGCTCGACGCCGCCTGCGCGAGATCGACGAGGCGCGCATCCGTGGGCACCTGGATGCCCTTGTAGCCGAGCTGGGCCGCCCAGCCGGCCATGTGCGCGAAGCTGTCGAACGGCGCGTCGTCGCCGAGAAACTGCGCGAGGAATATGGCCGGGCCTTTGATCGTCTTCATCGCAAGCCCCGTCCTTAGAACGGCGAATCGGGAAAGTAGAACTGCTTCGCGTTTTCCTTGGTGATCAGCACGGAAGGGATGATCGTCGTAGGCGGCAGCGACTTGCCCTGCAAGCGCGCTTCGGCCGTGAGCTTGATCGCGTCGTAGATGAACTTCGGCGAATACGACACGTCGGCCTTGATGAGCGGATCGCCGTCCATCACGCGCTTGACCATCTCCTTCGATCCCGCGCCGCCGAACACGATCTTGATGTCGTTGCGCTTGGCCTGGTCGATGGCCTTGAGCACGCCCACGGCCATGTCGTCGTCGGCGGCCCAGACGGCGTCGATGTGCTTGAAGCGCGTGAGGTAGTCCTGCATCGTGCGGAACGCGTCGTCGCGGTTCCAGTTCGCGTACTTCGCGTCGAGGATCTTGATGTCCGGATAGTTCTTCAGAACCGACGTGAACGCGGTCCAGCGCTCGTTGTCGAGCGTGGTGGGGATGCCGCGCAGCGCGACGATATCGCCCTTGCCGCCCAGTTGCTTGGCGAGATATTCGGCGGGGATCTTGCCGAACGCCGTGTTGTCGCCGGCGACATAAGCGTCCTGCGCGCTCGTGTCGGTCAAACCGCGATCGACCACCGTCACGTACACGCCCTGCTTCTTCACCTGTGCCGCCGGCTGCGTGAGCGAAGCCGATTCATACGGGAAGATCACGAGTGCGTTGATCTTGTTGACGGTCACGAGGTCCTGCAACTGGTTCGCCTGATCGGGTGCGTTCGCCGCCGTCTTGACGATGACCTTGAGGTCCGGGTGCGCCTTCTCCAGATCCTTCTTCGCCTGATTCGCCCACCAGACGATGCCGCCCGTGAAGCCGTGGTCGGCGGTGGGAATGGCCACGCCCAGCGTGACCTTGTCGTCAGCGCGCGCCGCGCCCGCACCGACCGTCGCCGCCACGCCGAGCGCCAGCGCGCCCGCACACATCGTTCGAATCATCTTCTTCATGATGCCGTCTCCTTTTCGTGCGGGCCCACGCCCGTTCTTGCGTTGAGTTTTCGCTGCCTCCTTCGACTTCCCGACTGCCTTGCCAGATCTGCTTCGCCATCCTTATCGTCTGCCGCGCTGCAGGAAGGCCACGGCGATGATCGCCACGCCCTGCACCGCCGCATTCAGATACACGCTGATGATGCTCGTGAGATTGAGAATATTGGCGATGACCGAGAGCAGCACCGCGCCGACCACGGTGCCCGCAACGCGCCCTTCGCCACCCTTGAGCGCGGTACCGCCCACCACCACGGCGGCGATCGCCTCCAGCTCCCACAGCAAGCCTGTCGTCGGCGTGGCGGAGCCGAGGCGCGGCACATAGAGCACGGTCGCCACGCCCACGCACACGCCCAGCAGCACGTAGGTTGCGCACTTCACGCGATCGACGCGGATCGCGGCATAGCGCGCGACCTGCTCGTTCGAGCCGATCGCCTGCACGTGCCGCCCGAACGCGGTGCGGTTCAGAATGAGCGCGCCGCCCGCTGCCGTGAGCGCGAACACCCACACGGGCACCGGAATGCCGAAGAGGCTCGCGTAATACACCGGGCCGTACAGATCGACGAGATTGTTCTGCAGCGTGAGCGCGCCGCCGTCGGCGAGCCACGTGAGCACCGAGCGGAAGATGCCGAGCGTGCCGAGCGTCACGATGAACGGCTCGATGCGCCCGCGCGTGATCAGCAAACCATGCGCGAGCCCGAACACCGCGCCGAGCACGAGCGCAATCGCAATGCCGATCGCGACGATGGCCAAAGGGGCAAACGCATGGTCGCTCGCGGCCAGCGTATTCATGACCCAGATCATCACGCCCGCGATGAGCGCGGCCATCGACCCGACCGAAAGATCGATGCCGCCCGAAATGATCACGAACGTCATGCCCACGGAAATGATGCCGATGAACGAGGTGCGCGTGAGCACGTTGAGCAGGTTGCCGGCGGTGGCGAAATCGCGGTTCAGCAGGGTGCCGAGCACGCACAGCAGGATCAGGCCGATGAGCGGCCCGACGCCCGCGAGCCGATGCACGAAACGCGCTGCGGCCGAGCGCGCGCCACGGCCTTCGGACGGTGCATCAGTGGGTGCCGGTTGCATGAGCGATCAGCTCCTCTTCGTTCAGATGTTCGCGCCCGAGCGTGGCGACGAGCCGGCCCGCGCGCATCACGGCCACGCGGTGCGCCAGGCCGATCAGCTCGACCAGTTCGGACGAGATCACGACGACCGCGCGCCCCGAGGCCGCGAGCCGCTGGATCAGGAAATAGATGTCGCGCTTCGCGCCCACGTCCACGCCGCGCGTGGGCTCGTCGAGCACGATCACGCGCGGGTCGGGCTGCAGGAACTTGGCGAGCGCGAGCTTCTGCTGGTTGCCGCCCGAGAGCATGCGCGCGCGGCTGTCGAGGTCGCCGGTGCGGATGCCGAATTCGCGCACCGCTTTTTCCAGCGCGCGGCGGGCCGCCTTGAGGTCGAGCAGCGGATGGCCGTAGCGCTCGAGCGTCATGAGCGTGAGGTTGTCCTGCAGCGTGAGGTTCATGTGCAGGCCGCGTCCTTTTCTGTCTTCGCTCAGGTACGTGAGGCCGTGGCGCATCGCGTCGCGCGGGTGGCGCAGCGTCACGGCGCGGCCGTCGATCTCGATCTCGCCCGCGTGCCGGTGGCGCAAGCCCACGATCGCCTCGAACGCCTCGCTGCGCCCCGCGCCCACGAGCCCCGCGAAGCCGAGAATCTCGCCCGCGCGCACCTCGAAGGAGAGATCCTCGACCCAGCCCGGCACGGCGAGATTCGTCACGCGCAGCGCGACAGGCGCATCCGCGCTCGCTGCGCTTTTCTCAGGAAACATGTCGGAGACGTCGCGGCCCACCATAAGGTTCGCCATCTGCTGGCGCGCGAGCCCCGCCGTCGCGCTCGCGGCCACGAAGCGCCCGTCGCGCATCACGACCACGTCGTCGGTGATGCGCTCCACTTCGTCGAGCTTGTGCGAGATGTAGACGAGCGTCGTGCCGGCGGCGCGCAGCTTCGTCATCAGCGCGAAAAGCCCTGCGGTTTCGGCGGGCGTGAGCGTGGCCGTGGGCTCGTCCATGATGAGCAGGCGCGCGTGGCGCGAGAGCGCCTTGGCGATCTCCACGAGCTGCTTTTCGGCGACGATCAGCTCGCGCACCTTCACGCCCGGGTCGCGCGCGAGCCCCACCTGCGCGAGCAGTTCGCGCGCCTCGCGGCGCATGGCGGCGTCGTCCACGAGCCAGCCTTTGCGCTTTTCGTGGCCGAGGAAGATGTTCTGCGCGATCGTCAGGTGCTCGGCGAGGTTGAACTCCTGGTGGATCAGCACGATGCCGGCGGCCTCGGCTTCGCGCGAGCCTTCGAAGCGGCGCGGCACGCCGTCCACCAGCATCTCGCCCGCACTCGCTTCTTCGTAGCCGGCGAGGATCTTCATGAGCGTGGACTTGCCCGCGCCGTTCTCGCCCAGCAGCCCGTGAATGCGACCCGGCGCAAGCTCGAAGCTCACACCGTGCAGCACGCGCACGGGACCGAAGTCCTTGCGGATGTCGTTGAACTTCACGGCGACGCTCATGCGCGTGCACTCCTCCAGTGGCCTTGTCTGCGGGTTTTGGCTGACGGCTCGCGCCGTCAGCCTCTGCTCCGCTGGTCTCCCCTGCTATGTGTTCACTGACGTCTGCCGACTTCACCCGCTCTCGCGCACCACCAGCCTGTGCGGCAGCAGCACGCCCGGCACGCTCGCGCGCGGGTCGGCGAAACGCCGCAGCAACAGCCGCGCGGCCGTCTCGCCCAGCTCCCGCATGGGCTGCGCGATCGTCGTGAGCGGCGGATCGATCTGCGCGGCAAGCGCGATATCGTCGAAGCCGACCACGGCGACGTCTTGCGGCACGCGCCGCCCCGCGCCGCGCAAGCCGTTGAGCACCCCCACCGCGAGCGTGTCCGACACCGCGAAAATCGCGTCGGGCGCCTCGCCTGCGGGCAACTGCATGAGCGCGGCGGCGGCCTGCGCGCCCGCGTCGTAGTCGAGGCAGTTCACGTTCACGCGCCAGGCGTCGCGCACTGCGATGCCCGCTTCGCCGAGCGCATCGCGCCAGCCGTCGCGGCGTTGCTGCGCGTACAGATAGTGCTCGTCGGAGTTGATCAGCGCGACACGCCGCCGCCCCCGCGCGATCAGATGCCGCACGGCGTCGTGTGCGGCCCGGTAGTTGTCGATGCCCACATACGGCACGCCCACGTCCGGATCGAACTCGCAGCAGGCCACCCACGGCAACGCCGTCGATTCCGCCGCAAGCGCGTGCTGGACGGTGGCCGGGTCGAGGCAGATCGCCCCGTCCGCGCGGTGGCGGCGCAGCAGGTCGAAGTAGCTGCGCTCGCGGCCGGCGTCGGCGCCCGTGTCGCACAGCAGCAGGAAAAAGCCGTGCTGGCGCGCCACGCTGTCGATGCCGCGCACGATCTCCGCATAAAACGGGTTGCCGAAGTCGGGCACCATCGTCAGCAGCAGGCGGCTTTCGGCGGTGCGCAGGTTGCGCGCGAGTTCGTTCACGCGATAGCCGCTCGTCTCGATTTCGGCGAGCACGCGCTCGCGCGTCGCGGCGCGCACGTTCGCGTGGCCGTTGAGCACGCGCGAGACCGTCGCGACCGAGACGCCCGCGCGCTGCGCCACCGCCGCGATCGAGCCGCCGCGCGCGGCGGTGGCGGCGCTGGCGGCGCTGGCGTCTTCGTGTTGCGCTTGCGGCGATCGGGACGAGCGAGCGGGCATGGGCGAGAAGCGATCGTGACCGGTTCGGAACGGCGCGGCGGCGCAGGCGCGGGGCCTTCGGGCGCGGCCGGATGTAATCGATTACATTTTTGGTACGAGAACCGCAAAATCGCAAGGCTCACGAAGCCAGGACAAACACCGATCCGTTAGCGCCCCCGCAACGCCCGCCCGCTGCCGGTGGCGCGGCCGGGCCGGAAGCCGGTTTGCTACAATTCTCCGATTGCCCGACGCCTTTTTTGCCGGGCTTTGATACGAACCGATCCCGACCACAACGCCGAGTCACCATGAACATCGAACAAGCGCGTTTCAACATGATCGAACAGCAGATTCGCACCTGGGAAGTGCTCGACCAGGACGTGCTGAACCTGCTCGCGATCGTCAAGCGTGAGCATTTCGTCCCCGAGGCCTATACCGCCCTCGCGTTCGCCGACCTCGAACTGCCGCTGCCGAACGGCCAGCACATGCTGGCGCCGCGCGTCGAAGCGCGCGTGCTGCAGGAGCTCGCGGTGAAGAAGCACGAGAGCGTGCTGGAAATCGGTGCGGGCTCCGGCTACATGGCGGCGCTGCTCGCGCACCGCGCGCAGAAGGTGCTGACCGTGGAAATCGATACGGAACTCGCCGAATTCGCACGCGCGAACTTCGTCAAGAACGGCGTGCTGAACGCCGAAGTCGTGGTCGGCGACGGCGCGCGCGGCTGGGCCGCGAATGCGCCGTATGACGTGATCTGCGTCTCCGGCGGCCTGCCGGTCGTGCCGCAGGAGTTGCTCGAGCAGCTCAAGGTGGGCGGGCGTCTCGCCGCTTTCGTGGGCGGCGCGCCGGTCATGGAAGCGCAGATCATCACGCGCATCGACGAGAAGCAGTTCCGCATTGCGGGCGTATTCGAGACGTATGTCGAAGCGCTGCAGAACGCCGTGCATCCGCCGCGCTTCAAGTTCTGAGCGCAGCCAACCCGTTGTATCGCCGGGTGTCTTTCATGGTTGCCCGGCCTTTTACCCGATCGAGTCTTCCATGCAGAATCTGACCGCCCCCGCCCTCGCCGAATGGCTTGCCGACACCACCCGCGAGGCCCCCGTGCTGCTCGACGTGCGCGAGCCGTGGGAAATCGAAACGGCAAAGATCGCCGGCAGCATGTCGATCCCCATGCGCGAGATCCCCGCGCGCAGCGAGGAACTGGACGACGAGGCGCAGATCGTCTGCATTTGTCACCACGGCGCGCGCAGCGCCCAGGTGGCGATGTTCCTCGAATCGCGTGGCCACACGAAGGTGTTCAACCTGCAAGGCGGCATCGACGCCTGGTCGCGTCAGGTCGACCCCAAGGTGCCAACGTACTAAGCCGGCGCACGCCAGCTTTGACGAAAGGGCGCGGCTTAGGCCGCGCCCTTTGTCATTTCTGGGCCGCTCGCCCAGTTCCCACTCCGTTCCCGCACAGTTCCCCCTCCGTTCCATCGCAGTCCACCTCGCGCAGCACCAGCGTTGCGCTCATGCACAACGATGCAGCGTGCCTGGCGATCCCGGTCGGCCCGCTTCATGCAGGCGCGCACTGACACGATGCAGCGCGCCCGAACATGCATCTCGCTGCACCACAATCGCCCGCCCGCCGCACGTGCACCGATGCGCTTCGCATCGCCGCGTGCCTTATGGGGCAAGCCTCGTGCTTTCCCCTCGCGCTGGCACAACGCTTGCAGAAGGGTGTGCGCAAGACAGGCCACACACACCGGGCGGCGCGCAAGACGACAAACCACCACGCGCCACGGCCCACGACTCACTCACGGACAAGAGGCACAAAAATGAAACGTCGCAGTCTGTTGAAACTCGGGACGATGTCGGGCGCACTCGCGGCAGCGGGGCGCATGCCGTTCGCTCACGCGGACACCGGCAGCGGGCCGATCAAGGTCGGCATCCTGCATTCGCTCTCGGGCACGATGGCCATTTCGGAGACCTCACTGAAAGACACCGCGTTGATGACGATTGCCGACATCAACAAGAATGGCGGCGTGATGGGGCGTCAGATCCAGCCCGTGGTGGTCGACCCGGCCTCCAACTGGCCGCTCTTCGCCGAAAAGGCGCGTCAACTCCTCACGCAAGACAAGGTGGCCTGCGTGTTCGGCTGCTGGACCTCGGTGTCGCGCAAGTCGGTGCTGCCGGTGTTCGAGGAACTGAACGGCCTGCTCTACTACCCCGTGCAGTACGAAGGGGAAGAGATGTCGCGCAACGTGTTCTATACGGGCGCCGCGCCCAACCAGCAGGCCATTCCCGCAGTGGAATACCTGATGAGCGCGCAAGGCGGCGGCGCGAAGCGCTTCTTCCTGCTCGGTACGGACTATGTGTATCCGCGCACGACCAACAAGATCCTGCGCGCGTTCCTGCACTCGAAGGGCGTGAGCGACAGCGATATTCAGGAGGTCTACACGCCGTTCGGCCATAGCGACTATCAGACCATCGTCGCGAACATCAAGACGTTCTCGCAAGGCGGCAAGACCACCGTCGTTTCGACCATCAACGGCGACTCGAACGTGCCGTTCTACAAGGAGCTCGGCAATCAGGGCATCAAGGCGACCGACGTGCCCGTGGTCGCGTTCTCCGTGGGCGAGGAAGAACTGCGCGGCATCGACACGAAGCCGCTCGTGGGACACCTCGCGGCGTGGAATTACTTCATGTCGGTGAAGGGCGCGAGCAACACGAAGTTCAAGGAGCAGTTCGAAGCCTGGGTGCAGACGAACAACCTGCCCGGCGGCGCCAAGCGCGTGACCAACGACCCGATGGAAGCGACCTTCGTGGGCATCCATATGTGGAAGCAAGCCGTGGAAAAGGCGAAGAGCACCGACGTCGACAAGGTGCGCGTGGCGATGATCGGCCAGACCGTGGCGGCGCCCTCGGGCTTCACGCTCACGATGGACGGCAACCATCACCTGCACAAGCCGGTCATGATCGGCGAGATTCGCGGCGACGGTCAGTTCAATGTGGTGTGGAAAACGAAGACCGCCATCCGCGCGCAACCGTGGAGCCCGTTCATCGCCGGCAACGAAGGCAAGCCTGACGTGGTCACCTCGACCACACTGCCCGCCTTCCTGCGCCGCTCGCGCGTAGCCTGACGTTGCCCTTCGCAAGCGCCGCACCGCGGCGTGCGCTTGCGTGCTCTGTCTACGGACACGCGGCGTAACGGCCTGACCGTTGCCGCGGTCCGCACCAAAAGAAAACATCATGGCTCTCTCACTCCCGAGGTACGCGCGCGCGGGCTTGCGCCACGCGCTCGCCGCGGCTGCGCTCTTTTCGGCGCTATGCACTGGCGCACACGCACTCGATGCAGCCGACGTCGCGCCGCTTGGCGGCGACGACTTCGACGCGAAATCCGCGGCCATCGACAAGCTCATCGCCACGCATGACGCCGCCTCGCTGGCGCTCCTGAAAGCGCTCGCTGACGACAACGTCACGGCGACCGATTCCGGCGAAGTGCTCGTGCAGGATGGCGAGAATGCGCGCGACGCCGCAACGGGCAAGCCCGTCGCCGCAAACGTCGCGTCGAGCGCGCAGCCCATCACGCTGAACAACATCCTGCGCTCGAAGGTGGCGGGCGCAGTGTCGGGCCTGCAACTCGCCTCGCCAGACCTGGAAACGCGTCGAGCCGCCATCGCGGAACTGCTGAAGAACCCCGACCCGGCCATGAAGCCGATGATCGACGCCGCGCGCGCGCAGGAAACCGACCCCACCCTCAAGCGCCGCCTCGACACGCTCTGGGCCATGACGGCGCTGCACGATCCG
This sequence comes from Paraburkholderia sp. J11-2, assembly GCF_905220185.1. Lineage (NCBI taxonomy): Bacteria > Pseudomonadati > Pseudomonadota > Betaproteobacteria > Burkholderiales > Burkholderiaceae > Paraburkholderia > Paraburkholderia sp. J11-2. The sequence continues at coordinate 99,899 of NZ_CAJMYY010000011.1, forward strand.
AACACGGCCACGCGTCTCGAAGCGGCGAAGCTCGTCGCGGCGCGGCACGACCTCGACATGTACGAACTGTTGCGCCCGCTCGTCGCGAAGAACGCGAGCGGCGCGTACAACGAGCCCGATGCCGATGTGCGCGCCGCCGCCCAGCAAGGCATCGACGCGCTCGATTCGATCCAGCGCCGCAGCGAGATCTTCGGCACGCTGTTCGCGGGCCTGTCGCTCGGCAGCGTGCTGCTGCTCGCGGCGCTCGGTCTTGCCATCACCTACGGGCTCATCGGCGTCATCAATATGGCGCACGGCGAGTTCCTCATGATCGGTGCGTACGCAACCTATGTCGTGCAAACGCTCGTGCAGCGCTATGCGCCCGGCGCGTTCGACTGGTATCCGCTCTTCGCGATTCCCGCTTCGTTCGTCGCCGCGGCGCTCGTCGGCGCCGTGATCGAGCGGCTCGTGATCCGCCATCTTTACGGCCGCCCGCTCGAAACGCTGCTCACCACGTTCGGGATCAGCCTCATTCTCATTCAGGCCACGCGCATGATCTTCGGCGCGCAGAACGTGCAGGTCGAAAACCCTTCGTGGATGAGCGGTGGCGTGACCGTCATGCCCAACCTCATCCTGCCGTATAACCGTCTCGCGATCCTCGCTTTCGCGCTGATCGTGGTGGGCATTGCGTGGACCGTGCTCACGAAAACGCGTCTCGGCCTCTTCGTGCGCGCCGTCACGCAAAACCGCCGCATGGCCGCGTGCGTGGGCGTGCGCACCGCGCGTGTGGATGCGTGGGCCTTCGCGTTCGGCGCGGGCGTGGCGGGCCTCGGCGGCTGCGCGCTCTCGCAGATCGGCAACGTCGGTCCCGATCTGGGCCAGAGCTACATCATCGATTCGTTCATGGCCGTGGTGCTGGGAGGCGTCGGGCAGATCGCGGGCACCGTGATCGGCGGCTTCGGCCTCGGGCTCGTCTCCAAGGCCATCGAGCCGTTCTGGGGCGCCGTGCTCGCGAAGATCGCCGTGCTGGTGCTGATCGTGCTCTTCATCCAGAAGCGTCCGCAGGGGCTTTTCGCCCTCAAGGGCCGCAGCGCGGAGGCATGACATGACGAGCGTCACTTCCTCTTCCGCGCGTCACACGCTGGGCGCATCGCATGGCCCTGGCGGCGACGCGGAAACGTTCGCCCTCGGCTTGCCCGCGCGCCCCGCCCTGCTCTCGCCGCGCGCATGGCTCGCGCTCATCGTGCTGATCCTCGCGATCGGCGTGGGCGTGCCGCTTTGCGCGCTGGTGCTGCCGCAATCGAGTGCGCTGCATCTTTCCGCCTATGCCATGACGCTGGGCGGCAAGCTCATGTGCTACGCGATCGCGGCGCTCGCGCTCGATCTCGTGTGGGGCTATTGCGGCATTCTGAGCCTCGGTCACGGCCTGTTCTTCGCGCTGGGCGGCTACGCCATCGGCATGTACCTCATGCGCGAAATCGGTCACGACGGCAAGTACGGCAGCGACCTGCCCGACTTCATGGTGTTTCTCGACTGGCACGCGCTGCCGTGGTACTGGCAGGGCACCGAGCACCTCGGGTATGCGCTCCTGCTCGTCGTGCTCGTGCCCGCCATGGTCGCGTGGGTATTCGGCTTCTTCACGTTCCGCTCGCGCGTGAAAGGCGTCTACCTCTCGATCATCACGCAGGCCATGACGTTCGCCGCGATGCTGCTGTTCTACCGCAACGAAACGGGCTTCGGCGGCAACAATGGCTTCACCGACTTCAAGCGCATTGCGGGCATGCCGATCACGCATCCAGGCACGCGCACCGTGCTGTTCCTGCTGACGTTCGCCGTGCTCGTACTCGCGTTTCTCGGCGCGCGGGCCATCGTCACCTCGAAGCTCGGGCGCGTGGTGACCGCCGTGCGCGACGGCGAAACCCGCCTCATGTTTCTCGGCTACAGCCCGCTTGGCTACAAGCTGTTCGTGTGGACCGTCTCGGCCATTCTGTGCGGCATTGCGGGCGCGCTTTACGTGCCGCAGGTCGGCATCATCAACCCGAGCGAGATGTCGCCCGGCAATTCGATCGAAATGGCGATCTGGGTGGCCGTGGGCGGACGCGGCACGTTGATCGGGCCGATCATCGGCGCCTTCGCCGTGAACGGCGCGAAGAGCTTCTTCACCGCGCATTTCGCCGAGTACTGGCTGTTCTTCCTCGGCCTGATGTTCGTGCTCGTGCCGCTGCTGCTGCCCAACGGCATCATGGGTCTCATCGAACTCATCCGGAACCGGATCTCTGACCGGACCCATGCGCGGACCACCTCGCGGAGCGAACGCCCATGAACGGACATATCCTGCTCAACGACCCGCTGAACCACAACCCGTTCGACGACGCCCTCAAGCACGACGAACTCGCCCTCTCGGGTGTGGCGGATCTCGGGCACGTAGTCGAGCCCGGCGCGATCGATATCTCGCACGGCACGATCCTCTACCTCGAAGACGTGACCGTGAGCTTCGACGGCTTTCGGGCGCTCAACAAGCTGTCGCTCGTAATCGACGTGGGCGAGCTGCGCTGCGTGATCGGCCCGAACGGCGCGGGCAAGACCACGATGATGGATGTCATCACCGGCAAGACCTCGCCCGACTCGGGCAAGGTGTTCCTCGGCCAGACGCTCGACCTCACGCGTATGAACGAGCCCGCCATCGCGCGCACGGGCATTGGCCGCAAGTTCCAGAAGCCCACGGTGTTCGAGCAGCATCCCGTATGGGAGAACCTCGAACTCGCGATGAAAGCCGACAAGGGCTGGTTCGCCACGCTGCGCGCGCGCCTTGGGCGCGAGGCGCAGGCGAAGATCGAGGAAACGCTCGAAGTGATCCGGCTCGAGAGCGACGCGCGGCGCCTCGCGGGCGAGCTTTCGCACGGCCAGAAGCAGCGGCTCGAAATCGGCATGCTGCTCATGCAAAAGCCGCAACTGCTGCTGCTCGACGAGCCCGCCGCAGGCATGACCGACGACGAAACCATGGAACTCGCCACGCTGCTCAACCGCCTGCGCGGCACCTGCTCGATGATGGTGGTCGAGCACGACATGGAGTTCGTCGCGGCGCTCGCGGGCGAAACGGGCCGCGTGACGGTGATGGCCGAAGGCAGCGTGCTCGCGCACGGCACGCTCGACGAAGTCAAGCGCGACGAGACGGTGATCGAATCGTATCTGGGCCGCTAGGCCACATCGACAATATCAGCCATGCTAACTATCGAATCGCTGAATCAGTATTACGGCGGCAGCCACATCCTGCGCAATGTCTCGATGACGGTGCCCGAGGGCGAACTCACCGTGCTGCTCGGGCGCAACGGCGTGGGCAAGACCACGCTGCTGCGCTGCCTCATGGGCGTCGTGCCGACGAAAAACGGCGCGATCGCCTGGCGCGGCGAGGCGCTCACGAAGCTGCCCACACATGCGCGCGTGGCGCAGGGCCTCGCTTACGTGCCGCAAGGGCGCGATATCTTTCCGCGTTTGAGCGTCGAAGAGAATCTGCTGGTGGGCGCGGCGAGCAAGAAACGCATGCCTTCCGCCGTGCCCGCGCATATCTACGAACTCTTTCCCGTGCTCAAGGACATGAAGGCGCGGCGTGGCGGCGACCTCTCGGGCGGCCAGCAGCAGCAGCTCGCCATCGGCCGCGCGCTGATGAGCGATCCGCAATTGCTCATTCTCGATGAGCCTACCGAAGGCATTCAGCCTTCGATCATCCAGGACATCGGCCGCACGCTGCGCAGGCTCGTGGAAGAGATGCACATGACGGTGCTGCTGGTCGAGCAGTACTACGACTTCGCCAAGGCCATTGCGGACCGCTACTGGGTGATGAGCCGAGGCGAAATCGTGGCGGGCGGCGCCGGGGCAAACATGGATGCGGATGGCGTGCGGGAGTTGATCGCCGTATAAGGGACATCAAGGTTTGTGCTGCCATCCTGTCTTTTGCCAGGCAGACAGGATGGCACGCGCGAACGCGCTACCGCTTGGGTACGCCGTCGCGCCACTCGCCCCAATGCGTGACGATGTCCTGCACGAGCGGATTGCCCGCGAGGTACAGGTTGCCGATCGCGATCGAGAAGCCGCCCTGCGATGCGTAGTTGAGCAGATTGTCGGCGCTCGTCTGGCCCGCGTACGGCCGGTCGAAGTCCGACCCCGCACGCAGCACCGCGACGCGGTTCAGGTCGACGCGCTTCACGGTCGCCGCGCGCGTGAGCGCCTCGAACGTGGCGTTGTCTTCCTGCTGCGTCGTGCAATAGGTGCCCTTGCCGTCGGTCAGGATCTTCGTCCATTGCCGCGCGCGCTCGCCGAGGTCCGTGCCCGACCACCAGGTATCGCCCGCAAGCGTGTCGCACTGGAGGACGGTGGGCGGTCGGTTCGCGGGCGCATAGCTGTATTTGGCGCGGGCGGCTTGTGCCTGCGCGTCATCGGTCAGCGTCACGCTGCGCGACAGCGCGAAGGCCGCGTTCGAGAGCGCCGGATTGAGCTGGAACACTTCCGTGCGATAGTCGAGCGGCGGCTTTTGCGTCGGGCCCGTCGTGTTGATGCCGAGATAGCCGGTGTTCCAGCCCTGGGGAATTTCGCGTCCGTCGATCTCCCACTGAATGCCGAAGTCGACGAGCCAGTTCGCCCACGCAGCGGAACCGACGGTGCCCTGACCCGGGTCGATACCGGCGATGCCCGCCACCATGAAGTACGTACGGCGCAGGTCGAAACGCGGCGAGAACGTCAGCGCCATGATCGACGCGGCGGCATTTGCGTGCCCCATGCCCGTCGTCATCACGCACACGTCCTGGCGATTGCAGTGCACGGCCGGGTAGTCAGGAGACAGACCGGCGACCGTAATGTCCTGCCACGGTCCGAGATGATCGAGCCATACCTGGCCTTCCGGTCCGAACATCGAAATGATCATCACCTTGACCGGACGGCCATGCGAGCCGCCGTCGTCCTGCGAGAAGCTGTCGTCGGCATGCGCGACGACCGGCGCAACGGCCGCGCCGGCCATGAATAGCGACGAAAGCACCGCACCAAAAGCACGATTTAGCATAAGAGGCCCCACCTTGTTTAAGAACTGCGGTTGCGAGAAGTGAATCGCGTGCCGTGTTGTCGACGGATGTCATGCTTGTTTTTCGGCGTGCAGCGTGGGGCCTGGGCGTGAGCCGCGCAGGCGAAAGTGAGTATAGGCGGAGAAAAAAATGCCATCGTTTCCGGCGCGCAAGTGCCCTCGCGCGTGACCAGCGCGCGTGGGCGAGCGTGCTATCCTGCACGCCATTGTTCGCCTCTTCCCCTTCACTACGCATGACGCTCCACGTCGATCACGCCTCACTCGCCAACACCACGTTTCGCAGCACCGCGCATCAGGAATGGGCCGCGAAACTCGAACTCGGCTTCGAGCGCCAGGGCGCGCGCACCGCGCTCACCCATCGCCTGCACGCGGGTCCGTTGCGCGTGCAACGGCCGCTCTACCCAGAAGGCGATGCGATCTGCCACGCGGTGATCGTGCATCCGCCCGCGGGGATTGCTGGCGGCGACCGGCTCGACATCGACGTGAACGTGGGCGATGGCGCTCACGCTGTACTCACCACGCCGGGCGCGACCAAGTGGTACAAGTCGAACGGCCGTGTGGCGCGCCAGCGCATCAATGTGCGCGTGGGCGCCGGCGCGAAGCTCGACTGGCTGCCGCAGAACAACCTCGTGTTCGATCACGCCCACGCCGAACTCGAATTCGCGCTCACGCTCGGCGCGGGGGCCACGGCCATTGGCTGGGATGCGACGCAGCTAGGCCGCCAGGCCGCGGGCGAGCGCTGGTCGGCGGGCATGGTGCGGGCGCTCACGCGCGTGACGCGCGCAGCGCCGGAAAGCGACGGCGACGATCAACTGCTGTGGCTCGAACGCGCGCTCATCGACGCCAACGACCCGCTGCGCGACGCACCGCAAGGGCTCGCGGGCTACCCCGCGTTCGGCGTGCTGTGGGCGATTGGCCCGGCGTGCAACGAGGCGCTCGCGCAAGACCTCGCCGCGATCCTGCCCTTCGACGACGCGCAACGATCGGGCGCGACCTGCATCGTACCGGGCGTCCTGCTCGTGCGCGTGGTCGCGCGGTCGATGGAACCGCTGCAGCACACGCTCACGCAGTGCTGGACGGCGCTGCGTCCGTTCGTGCATGGCGTGAAGGCCGCGCCGCTGCGCTTGTGGACGACCTGAGCGCGCACCGCGGCGGTGCGCTTTAGCACCTTTACGCACAGTAACGCAGCGCAGCAACGCCAACGCGGTGCAAAATCACCTTTAAATTGGTGCGTCCACGCTGTCCCCTTCATTGGCACACACCTTGCTGTGAGCTTGCATCGATTCGTGCGCGCCGCGCGCGAGGCCGCAAGCTGCGCGTAACCCGGCTCCCGTAAGCTGGGCCGACAGCCTTGCCCCAACCGACCCAGAACGATGAAGCTCACGCCACGCGAGAAAGACAAGCTCCTGATCTTCACCGCCGCGCTGCTCGCCGAAAGGCGCCGCGCCCGCGGCCTCAAACTCAACTACCCGGAAGCCGTCGCGTTCATCAGCGCGGCGCTCATGGAAGCGGCCCGCGACGGCAAGACCGTCGCCGAGGTCATGCACTACGGCACCACGCTGCTCACGCGCGACGACGTGATGGAAGGCGTGCCCGAGATGATCCCCGACATTCAAGTCGAAGCGACCTTCCCCGACGGCACCAAGCTCGTCACCGTTCACCATCCGATCCCCTGAGCCGGGAGGAGCCAGCCATGATCCCCGGCGAAATGCTGATCGACGACGGCGAAATCGAACTCAACGCAGGCCGCGAGACCGTCACCGTGAAGGTGGCGAACACGGGCGACCGCCCCGTGCAGATCGGCTCGCACTTCCACTTCTACGAGGTCAACGACGCACTCGCGTTCGACCGTGAAGCCGCACGCGGCTTCCGCCTGAACATTGCGGCGGGCACGGCCGTGCGCTTCGAGCCAGGACAGGAGCGCACCGTGGAGCTCGTGGCGCTCGCGGGAGAGCGCGCCGTGTACGGCTTCAACGGCCGCGTAATGGGCCCGCTCTGAGCGCGGCCAGCGAATTCAGGCGAATTCATCAGGAATCCGACATGACATTGAAGATCGGCCGCCGCGCCTACGCGGAGATGTTCGGCCCCACCACCGGCGACCGCGTGCGCCTCGCCGATACCGAACTCATCATCGAGATCGAGCGCGACTACACCGTCTATGGTGACGAAGTGAAGTTCGGCGGCGGCAAGGTGATCCGCGACGGCATGGGACAGTCGCAGCGCACGCACGCGGAAGTTGCGGACACCGTCGTCACGAACGCCGTGATCATCGATCACTGGGGCATCGTGAAGGCCGACATCGGCATCAAGGACGGCCGCATCTGGAAGATCGGCAAGGCGGGCAACCCCGACGTGCAGCCGGGCGTGACGATTCCCATCGGCGCTTCGACCGAAGTGATCGCCGGTGAAGGCCAGATCGTCACCGCGGGCGGCATCGACACGCATATTCACTTCATCAGCCCGCAGCAGATCGACGAAGCGCTCGCCTCGGGCGTGACGACCATGCTGGGCGGCGGCACCGGCCCCGCCACGGGCACCAACGCGACCACCTGCACGCCGGGCCCGTGGCATATGGAGCGCATGCTCCAGGCCGCGGACGGCTGGCCGATCAACCTCGGCTTTCTCGGCAAGGGCAACGTGAGCCTGCCGAAGCCCGCCGAAGAGCAGATCGCCGCGGGCGCGATTGGCCTCAAGCTGCACGAGGACTGGGGCTCGACGCCCGCCGCCATCGACAATTGCCTCTCCGTTGCGGATGCAACGGACACGCAGGTGGCCATTCACACCGACACGCTCAACGAGTCGGGCTTCGTGGAAGCGACCGTGGCCGCCTTCAAGGGCCGCACGATCCACACGTACCACACCGAAGGCGCGGGCGGCGGCCACGCACCCGACATCATCAAGGTGTGCGGCGAAGCGAACGTCCTGCCCTCCTCGACGAACCCCACGCGCCCGTACACGATCAACACGCTCGACGAGCATCTCGACATGCTGATGGTGTGCCATCACCTCGACCCGTCCATTGCTGAAGACATTGCGTTCGCCGAGTCGCGCATCCGCCGCGAGACCATCGCCGCCGAGGACATCCTGCACGATCTCGGCGCACTGTCGATGCTCTCTTCGGATTCCCAGGCAATGGGCCGCGTGGGCGAGGTCATCATTCGTACGTGGCAGACCGCGCACAAGATGAAGGTGCAGCGCGGCGCGCTGCCCGGTGATAACGCGCGCCACGACAACTTCCGCGTGAAGCGCTACGTGGCGAAGTACACGATCAACCCTGCGCTCACGCATGGCATTGCGCATGAAGTAGGGTCCCTCGAGCCAGGCAAATGGGCCGACCTCGTGTTCTGGGAGCCGGCGTTCTTCGGCATCAAGCCTTCGCTCATCCTCAAGGGCGGCATGATCGCGCTCGCGCAGATGGGCGACCCGAACGCCTCGATTCCCACGCCGCAGCCCGTGCATTACCGCGAGATGTTCGCCACGCGCGGGCGGGCGCTCGCGCAAACGTCGCTCACCTTCGTATCGCAGCTCTCGCTCGACAAGCGCATTCCCGAGCGCTATGGTCTGCAAAAGCGCGTGGTGGCGGTCCGCAACTGCCGCAGCGTGACGAAGGCCGACATGATTCACAATGCCTGGCAGCCCACGATCAGCGTCGATCCCGAAACGTACCAGGTCGTCGCCGACGGCCAGTTGCTCACCTGCGAGCCCGCCACGGTGCTGCCGATGGCACAGCGTTACTTCCTGTTCTAAAGTTTTAGCCATGCGCACGATCGACAAACGACTCAACGCGAAGCTCGCGCCGGTGCTCAGGCAGCGCGCGCCCACGCTCACGCTGCCTTATGACGCGCGCTGCAAGAGCCGCTTCGCGGCCACGCTCGACACCGGCGAGGAAGTGGGCGTGGTCATGCCGCGCGGCACCGTGCTGCGCGACGGCGACATGCTCGTGGCCGACGACGGCGGCCTCGTACGCGTGATCGCGGCGGCCGAGAGCGTGCTGCGTGTACGCGCGCCCGATCGCCTCACGCTCACGCGCGCTGCGTATCACCTCGGCAATCGTCATACCCCGGTGGAAGTCGGCGCGGAGGAACTCAAGCTCGAAGCGGACCCCGTGCTCGAAGACATGCTCAAGCGCCTCGGCGCGCAAGTCGAGCGCGTGCAATTGCCGTTCCAGCCCGAATCGGGCGCGTACGGCGGCGGCCACCGCCACGGCCACGACGAAACCTTCGCCGACGACTACGCACTTGCGCAACGCGTGTACGACGAACATCACGGACACGCGCATTCTCACGACCATTCGCAGGGTCACGCGCACCATCACGCTCATGGCGATGATCACGCGCACGACCACGAATGCGGACACGATCACGGTCATTGCGACGGCCACGCGCACGACCACAGCCATGAACATCGCTGAACTCACTGCCCTGCTGCATCTGGCTTCGCCGGCACTGCCCATTGGCGCGTTCAGCTACTCGCAGGGCCTCGAAGCCGCAATCGATGCGCAACTCGTGAAGGACGGCGACGACGCCGCGCATTGGATAGCGGGTGGCCTCGCGAACGTGCTCGCTTGCGGCGAGCTGCCCTTTTTGGCGCACCAGATGGAACGCTGGCGCACGCATGACGCGCACGCGCTCATCGTGGCGAACGACGAATTCGTCGCGAGCCGCGAGTCGGCGGAACTGCGGCGCGAAACCGCGCAGATGGGCTGGTCGCTGCGTCAGCTCTGCGCACAGCTCGAATGGGGCGATGCAGAGCGGCGCGCCACGCTGGAGCGGATGACGCCCATTGCGCAACCCACAGCCTTCGCATTCGCAGCGTGGGCGCACGAGGCCGCGCCCGACGCCGCGCTCGCCGCCTACGCGTTCAGCTGGATCGAAAATCAAACGGCCGCCGCCCTCAAGGCGGTGCCGCTCGGCCAGCTTGCGGGGCAGCGCATTATCGTCGCGCTGCGGCCCGAAATCGAAAAAGCCGTGGCGCGCGCGCTCGCCACGCCGCCCGAGGCGCTCAACACGTTTGCGCCGCAACTCGGCGTGCTCTCCGCGCGCCATGAATCGCAATACTCGCGGCTTTTCCGCTCCTGAACCTGATACCAACCATGAATTCGCACGCACCCAGCAAACGAACGAAGAAACTGCCGCCGCTACGCGTCGGCGTGGGCGGCCCCGTCGGCTCCGGCAAGACGACCTTGCTCGAAATGCTCTGCAAGGCCATGCGCGAGCGCTACGACCTCGTCGCCATTACGAACGACATCTACACGAAGGAAGACCAGCGCCTCCTGACCGTTGCGGGCGCGCTACCCGCCGAGCGCATCATGGGCGTGGAAACCGGCGGCTGCCCGCACACGGCGATCCGCGAAGACGCGTCGATCAACCTCGAAGCCGTCGACCAGATGCTCACGCGCTTTCCCGATGCGGACATCGTCTTCATCGAATCGGGCGGCGACAATCTCGCGGCGACCTTCAGCCCCGAGCTTTCTGACCTCACGATCTACGTGATCGACGTGGCGGGCGGCGAAAAGATCCCGCGCAAGGGCGGCCCCGGCATCACGAAGTCGGACCTGCTCGTCATCAACAAGACCGACCTCGCGCCGCTCGTGGGCGCAAATCTCGACATCATGGCCTCCGACGCGAAGAAAATGCGCGGCGAGCGGCCCTTCGTGATGTGCAACCTGAAGGCGCTCGACGGACTCGATCAGGTGATCGCGTTTATTGAAAAGCACGGCCTCCTGGTCGCATAAAACGCTAACGCAACACCGCCGGTCTCTCAGATCGACGGGTCGATGTAGGCGGCGTTCTTTACGATCCAGTCCGGGTTCAGGTGTGACCTGTCCTCATAGAGTGCCGACCATTTTCCCGTCACGCGGATGCACGCCTCATCCACACACAGGTCTGCGTCGGGGTCGATGATCAAGGCGTGATCGCGCTTGGCGAGCGCGATCAGTTCCTTGCGAACGCTCTGTTGCAGACCGTCTATTTTTACCCGTTGCTCAGCCTGGCCTGGGTCGAAACGCCCGATTCTCGCCAGGAATACATGTGGGTCAAACGGGTCACCTATCGGATTGTCGAGCAACACGTAGACCCGCTTGTGCTGCGCCTGCAACTCCCTGATTTCCCGATCAAGCTCGGCGAATGCTGCCGCCCTTCCTTCGGGCGTAGCCAGACTCACTTCCCTCCGGCCGCTCGCCACGTAGTAAGCCGCAGTGTTGAAGTAGTAACTCCAATACCCGCCGATCACAACCGTCGTAATCCGGCTATTCGCGGCCTGCTCCAGCGCCTCGCGCCGGACCGACCAGCATTCTGAATCCGCCGGTAAATCGTGATTGAAGACATGCGCAATGGGCGGGCAAGCGGCAGCAACGGCAAAGACGGCGCCGTTTCGCGTAGCGTTGCGCGCTTCATCGTCGTAGATTCGCTCGGCATACTGAGCGACATGCGAATCGCCGAGAAAAAGCGTTGTGGACTTTCGGTCGTCGTGCAACGCATAGATGCCGTCTCGAACCTGTCCATCGGGTGTCCGCGACGCGAGGAAGTCCCAACCCGTGCGCGTTGCAAGGTTGACAGCGTCGATGCGGGGTTGGATGAGCGCGTTCTTGATCGCCACGCCGCTAGCCAGCATCAGCGCGAGGCCGAGGGACAAGAGAAGCGCCATTCGATTCGCAGAGCGATGCCAGCGAATTGTCCTCTCGACATAACGGTGCGTGAGCCAGGCCAGCAAGACTGAAACCAACACCACCGCAATCTTCGTGAGGTGGCCATTATCCGGCCAGACCAGATGCGCAAACGACAACAATGGCCAATGCCACAAATAAAGCGGGTAGCTAATCAGACCGCAAGTCACGAAGGGTCGGCTCGATAGCAGCGTGCGATTGATCCACGCGCCTGAGCCCGCTGCAATGACGAGGAAAGTGCCCATCGTCGGCAGCAATGCCCACAATCCCGGGAACGGGCGCTCGTGATTGATCAGCAGGAAGCCCGACAGCAAGAGACCCGCTCCGAGCGCACAGAGCACGTTGCCGTGCCGGGCGATCAGTTCCGGGCGACGCAAAGCGATATAGGCAAGCGAGCCCCCGACCATGAGTTCCCAGAAGCGGGAAAGCGGTGAGTAGAAGGCAGCAACCGGATCCCGCGAGGCAAGCCATACGCTAATGCCAAAGGACATTGCAATGATCACGCCATTCACGACCGTGAATCGCCAGCGATGCGTCCATGCGTAACTCAAAAGCAGGGGCCAGAATATGTAGTATTGCTCTTCGACCGCAAGACTCCAGAGGTGCAACAACGGTTTTGCCTCGTGGCCGCTATCGAAGTAACCGCTCTCGCCCCACAAGACAAAGTTCTGGACGAAGGACGTCCCACCGACAAGGTGTTTCCCGAGTTGCCGGTATTCGTCACGCAAGAGCACAAGCCAACCCGCAGACGCACAGAAGAGCAACACAACAAGCAGTGCCGGGAAAATTCGCCGAACTCGTTTCCCGTAAAACTCTGCAATGCTAAATTTTTCTCGCTCGAGATTGGACAGGATGATGGTGGTAATGAGATATCCGGATATGACGAAGAAAATATCAACCCCGATAAAACCGCCTGCCATTCGGCTTGGAAACGCATGAAAGAGAATCACTCCTATCACTGCGATCGCTCGCAATCCGTCGACGTGGGGACGATATTCATGCGCCGCTGCGCTGCGGATCACGGCTCGATCCGGCGATCTGTCGACGATCTCCGTCGCGGACGGAACCGGCAGCACTTGCGGGGTAGTCGTCGGTGACATGGGCTGTCCTTCGATGACTGCATATCGGCGAGTCGAACACCAATGACACCGATATTGAGCAACGCGTTCCTTACGCACACGTGGCTCGAACGCAAATCAACCACGTGAACCCAGTACACCTGCGCTCAGGATTGAGCGTATGTGCGCACGCGTACGCATCGTTTCGTATCAAGCAACGCAAAGGCGCGACCCTTTCATGCGCCCATACGTCACCCTTCACGCGTCTGTAAATTGCCCTTCACGCAGGAACGTTTGACTCTTTCAAAAAGCGAACTTTCAGATAACAGACAAACGCCCTGCGATGAAAATGAAGGTGATTTTTCCGGTGGCAGGAGCGATCGTCTACGCGGTCAAGCCCCGTATTTAGCGCTACTGCCCGAAGTTCGCATCGGTGGGGCCTCTGTGGAGTCGTCCCAGGCGCCCGCTCTTTGCCATTGGCACTGCGATGCTCTCTCTCATTCAACGATCACGGTGAAATAGTTAGCTTTCCTACCAGATACGGTGCACGTGAATCGTCGCGACTGCGATCGTTGTCGGTTTGGTCGCAGCCGCGTCTCACACTCGCGAAGTTCGCGCGAGCGAGTCTGGAGGAAAGAAGTCGTATTGAGCGGGGCACCTACGATTCCTGACGACGCCTCAAGAACGACGTCTCAGGTAATGAGTACCCTGCTTCGTGCAATAAACGGCAGCGAGCGTCTTAACAAACGCCCAACCAGTCAACGCAACGCGCTGAACGCTGCGAGCAACGTCTGCACCCGGTGGTCGCAGGTGTGGTGCTGAGTGACTTCCCGGAAACCGTTCGCGCTGATTCGCAGGCGCTCGTCCTCGTTGTCGAGAAGCCATCGCAGCTTGCGCTGCATGTCCTCGAGATCCTGATAGACGCACAAATGCTCGTTGTCGGTGAAGTACGTATGAAGATCGAGTGCGTTATCCGTCAGCAGGCACGATCGGCTGGCAAGCACTTCGAAATACCGCATGTTCAGGCCGAGCCGCACCGTCCGGTCGGCGTTGAGGACCACGCGCGCCTTGTTGTGAAGCGCGTTCAGAGGCGCACCGAGAATCAGGTCGCCCTTGTGGATGCGGCGCAGCATATCGCGTGGCAGCCGGCTTTTCTTGAGCCACGAATGCCCATATAGCGCGATGTCCTGGGTCACCTCGAACGCGCTCGCAATGACCTGATCGCGCCACGGACTCCATGCTCCGACAAATACGAGGTCGATTTCCCTGGCACTGCCAGCAATCGGATAATGCTGACGAACGTTTGCGCCGTGCGGCAAGTAGCGGGCTTCTCGCCCGTGCGACTGGATCGCGTCGACGACAGCAGGTGCGAACGCAAAGTAGAGGTCGAAATCGCGCGTGGCCGCTTCCAGGTCAGACCAATTGTTGTTCTGCTCGACCCACCAGCCTGCCTTCACGGCTTTCGATTCCCGCAGCTGGAAAATTTCGGCGCGTTTGCCATGAATGCAAAGCACGGCATCGGGCTGATAGTCGGCCACTTCTTCGCCGAGCCGGGTCGCCAGATGGTTTGCCTCGCCCAGTCGGTGCTTGCGGAACAGATCCGTCCCCCTCGGGACAAGGCGGAGCGTACGGGCGAGCTTGTTGATTCTGCGAAAGACGTAGCGTGATACCCAGTGGACCTGATCCTCGATGATGAAGGCCTTTGCCTCCACCCCTGCCCTCTCGAAAGCGTCGACGTAGTCGTCAGCCAACGGCGGAAAGCGGGGATGCGCGATGAGGATTCGCGAGATCGTCTTCGTCATAAGCCCTTGTCCAGCAGCGTCCATGTTGTCGTTGAGCGGCTTGCCCATGTGCTACCGCGCACGAAGTCAAACATCCGAGACGAGCGCCTGGATAACGTCCACCGTGCGCGCCGTTGCGCCACGGTGGCGCGAGGCGAACGCGGCCGCAGCCGCGCCCATGGCGACCCGGCGCGGTTTGTCGCTGAAGAGTTCACGCAAGGCGCGCGCGAGATCGGCCGGGTCCTGAACCTGCAGGGCCGCGCCCGCGGCGGTGGCGTCGGCGGTGGCCTGCGTGAAGTTGAACACGTGTGGTCCAATCAGCACCGGCACGCCCACCGCGCACGCTTCGATCAGGTTCTGCCCGCCGAGCGGCAAGAGACTGCCACCGATAAACGCGAAGTCGGCGGCCGCGTAGTACGCGCCCATCTCCCCCATCGAGTCGCCGAGCAGCACGCTCACGTCCTGCGGCAACACACGCACGCCCTCATGCGCCGAGGCCGCGGCCGCTGCGGCCGGCGCCCAGCGCGAGCGCCGCTCGAGCTTGAAGTTCTTGCGCTCCACGAGCGCCGCCACTTCATCGAAACGCTGCGGATGGCGCGGCACGAGGATCAGCAGCGCGTCCGGTACGTTCAGTGCAGCAAAAGCCTGCAGCACGAGTTCCTCTTCGCCTTCACGCGTGCTCGCCGCGACCCACACCGGCCGCTCGCCTATCGCGCGCCGCCATTCGCGGCCGCGCGCGATCAGCGCCGGCGGGCTCGCCATGTCGAACTTGAGGTTGCCGAGCACCGCCACATTGCGTGCGCCGAGCGCGGTGAGGCGCTCGGCGTCCGCGGGGCTTTGCGCGAGCACGCGCGTAAAGCCGCCGAACACCTCGCGCGCGCCCGCGCCGAACTTCGCCGCGCGTTTGAACGAGCGTGCCGACATGCGCGCATTGGTGAGCACGAGCGGCACGTCGGCGCGCTTGCATTCGTCGATGAGCGTGGGCCAGACCTCGGTTTCCATCACGAGACCAAGCGACGGCCGCCATGCGCGCAGGAAGCGCCGCACCGCGTGCGGCATGTCGTACGGCAGATAGCAGCGCAGCACGCGATCACCGAAAAGCTGCTCGCCGGTGGCGCGTCCGCCCGGCGTCATGTGCGTAAGCAGGACACGCGCGTCGGGGCGCGCCGCCAGCAGCGCGTCGACGAGCGGCTGCGCCGCGCGGGTCTCGCCCACGGAAACGGCATGCACCCAGATGAGCGGCGCGTCGTCTTCGGGCAAGCGCCCCGCCGAATAGCCGAAACGCTCGCCGATATGCTCGCGATAGCCGCGCTCGCGGCGCGAGCGAATCAATAGCCGCAGCACCGCGAGCGGTGCAATGAGCCACCAGGCCGCGCGATAAATCGCTCTTAGCATCGGGCCTCCGCGACGGCCCGGGTCATGCGAAACGCCGCGGCCGCGCGGCTGGAGGCGTCGGTTGGCACGTTGGTCGGCACGTCGACCTGCAGGTTCATCGCGTGTGGATTCAAACCAGTTCCTTGCCCTTGAGGCGTTCGAGGATGCCGAGCGGCGCCCATTCGGGATGCACCATGTCCTTCACCGGCAGGAAGAAGGTCTGCTCCATCATGAACTGACCGGACATCACGGCATGCGAGGTGTGATCGGAGAAGCACACCCACACGCTGCCAGGTGGAAAGCCGATGGTCTCCTGCGGGCACGCCTTCTGATAGCCGAGATCGGCCTTCATGCCGTCGTGGAGGTTGAGCATCAGATGGTCGTATTCGCTGCGCGGCGACTTCGTGATGTGCAGCAGGTTCTGCAGCCACGCCGAACCCGGAAACTGCGGCTTGATGTTCGGCAGGAAGCGCTTGGCCATGTCCTCGAACGGCTCGCCCACGCGCCACACGCGCGGCACGCCGTCCGGATTGACGTTGGTGAACACGCGCAGGATGCGCTCGCCGTAGTTCGGGCGCGAAGGAAACGCATCCACGTGCAGGCGCGAATCGTCCTTGCGCCACGAGGTCTCACGCGTTTCGACCTGATGCAGACGCAGGCTCGTGGGCGCCACGCGCAGCTTGCCGGTGTATTCGGGAAAGAGGCCGTCCACCAGCGTGCGGGCGCACGTCTGGTAACGCGCGATCAACGCGCGCACAGCCGACTGCGTGACGGCGTCGCCGAGCACGCCATGCAGCGCGCCGCCGTTGGGGTCGAGGCTGATGTTCTTGCGCTTGGGGTCGGCGATCGCGGGGTCGAGCAGCGCGCGCTCGCCGCCTTCGATCGCAAAGGCCAGGTTCGGAAAATACAGCACCTTGCCCTGCTCGACGGCGTCGAGCAGCGTCTCGCGCGGTTGCGAGAGCTGCTGGCCGTGCCAATCGGCGGAAGTGATTTCGATGATCTGGGATTCGTTCATCATATTGCGCGAGATACCCCGCCATTCACGGCGAGGAGGGATAGCGCGGACCGCGACGCAGCCCCTGTTTCCGCGACTCCTTCTGGAGTGGCTATCCTTGAATATGCGTAGCCGTCGCTACGCTGAACAAGCCGGCAATAGCGGTGCGAAATACCTTGCACTACACTGCCCGCCCCTTGAATATTGAAGTTTCCCGACGCCCGCACCGCTACGCGGCCACAGTACCTGCCGGCTCTCTTTCCGCCAGGCACGGTGGCACGCACCATGTCGCCCGTCTGAAAACCGTAGTGCTGCTTCTTGCGGGTCAGGTAGCCGCGCGGCAAACCATATCGGTCCAAGCGCGTTCGCTGGTAACTGCCGCGCCCGGTGCACTTTACCTGTACGGTCGCCTTCTGCCAGGCGATAACGAGTGAGACGTTTCCGACACATGCTGCGTCGAGTGCGTGCGTCTTCGGCACGCCGAGCATGGTCCGGTTGAACTTCGTTCGACCGCCCGAAGCGAGTTCGACAGGCAAGCCGGTCGCCTTTAGCGCTTCCGTCAGCACGCAGCGCGTCGCATTCATGATTGCGGCATCTTTCAGTGGTCGCTTCGCCTGTGCGAGGATGCGAGAAAGCCGCTTCGGCTCCTTCGCCAGAAAGACCTCGATGGGCGACGCGCCCTTGGCCCGGTTACATGCTTTGCAGGCAAGCGTCAGATTACTGACGCGGTTTGAGCCGCCCCGCGCCTTTGGGTGGATGTGCTCGATCTGCAGAGACGTGCCAACGGCATCGCAGTAAGCGCACTGACGGCGCCATTTCTCAAGCAAATATTCGCGCACCTCGTAGCCCGCGAGTGTCCCCTGCTGGTATTCAATGCCTTCGATGTCTGGGTTATCGAGCGCCTGCATGTCGAAGCGCGCGAGCTCGCTGGATATCGTCCTCACCGGAGCCCAGCGTTGCATGCGTCGAACCCACGCGCTTGTCGTGTCAACGCGATGCTGCAATGAGGGGGGCAGCCAGCCCGCCGGGCGTGTTCGGTTCAAAAATCGCGAGGGTCGGTAACGCAGGGTGCCACGCCGGCGTCGACGCATGGCCCGCCGCGCGGTCAGCGCCTCGCTAATTTGTCGCCCACGATGCACCAGCTCGAATAGACTGAGCACTACAGCGCCGCGCTTACTTTCACGTGTACCAAGCTCAACGATTTGAATATCGCGTACCAGCGCCATTCCAGTGGTCCTGCTTCCTGGGTCGAGCTTCACACGCAGGGGCTGGCTTGCACTGGTTTCGACATGACGATCAACGAGCCGAATGACGAAAGGCATAACACGATGCACGCGTGCGCGACCGCGTGCGAGTAAAAGCCTCGCGCGTTTCTCGCTACACGGCATCAATGACCTGCCTCGCCTGTCCAGCACGAAAACCGACATCTCGGCTCCTGGCGGGTGAAATTGCCCCGGAATCCCTCCGGTACGGGTGCCCTTACGGGCCTTGTGACGGGAGCCTTGCGGCCCCGCTCCCCTCGACCATGTTGTACAGCAGGTGATGAGTCGCCTCACCCGTCGCAGCCCGTTTCCTGCCTACCCGGGGCATGTCTGCAGCTGCAACTTCCAGAGCGCCGAACTGAGGAAGCATCCGGCGGTGGGTCTGCTGTCTCCTGCACAACGTAGCGCCTTGCGGCGCTTGGTCTGGTCAATCTCAGACATGCGAGGTGTTAGTCCGCAAGCCTCGGCCTTGAGGCCGGGGTGATTGACGGTCGCCCCTGGAAGCGATAAACCGGCTTGCCTTTGCACGACGCGGCATGGCTCGTTTGTAAGTGCGTCGCTCACGTCTCGCCACGGCCCTGGCAGCGTCTCGGGCAAGCCCGCGCGTCGCCCTCATGCCCTGCAGGCCTTACATACCTGCCCAGGTACGCTATCGCGCACGGCGATCCCGCGGCACTTGCCTGCCGGGCTTGCTACAGCAACCCGAAGCCCGCCAGCGCGCCCTTCACCTGCGCGAGCGTTGGCGGCTGGCCTGCCGTACCCAGATTGACGACGTTCGGCGACCAGTAGCCGCCCGTGCGCCAGGCGGTCGCGAAATTGTACAACTCGACAGTCGGGCGCTTCAGCGCGGCCGCGATATGCACGAGACCCGTGTCCACGCCCACCGTGGCCGCCGCGCCGTCGATCAGGCCGACCACGGCCGGCAGCGAGAGCTTGGGCGGCACGATCGCCGCTTCGCCGAATTCGCGCGCGAGGCGCTCGCTGGTGGCGCGCTCGGCCTCGCTGCCCCAGGGCAGCACGAGCGACGCACCACGCCGCACGAGCGCCTGTCCCAGCTCGATCCAGTGCTGGTCAGGCCACTGCTTGTCGGCACGCGACGTGGCGTGCACGAACACCACATAGGGCACCGGCAGATTCAGCCCCACTTCCGCGAGCGCCTGGGCGGCGCGGTAGGTGTCGAGGCCGAAGTCGATGTCGTCGGTGCTCGAGGGCGGCGCGAGATCGAGCGCGCCCGCAACCAGTTGGCGCGTGCGCTCGACCACGTGGGTGCGCGGCTCGATGCGGATCGAGCGGTCGTAGAAGAAACGCACGGGCCATTCGTAGCCCGCGCCGTCGGTGCGGTTGCCGAGGCCGACTAGCGGCCCGCGCGCCCAGCTCGCGACCCAGGCCGTCTTGATGAGCCCCTGGCAGTCGATCACGAGGTCGTACTTCTCGGCCGCGAGTGCGCGCCGGAAAGCGCCGATCTCGCGCCAGTTGGCGCTCGAGAAGAGCCTCTTGCGCCAGCGGCGCAGCGAGAACGGAATCGCGCGGCGCACGCCCTCCACGAGCTCGACGAGCGACTGGAAGCTCTCTTCGACGAGCCAGTCGATCTGCGCGTCGGGATACCGCCGCCGGATATCGGCGATGACGGGCATGTTGTGGACGACGTCGCCAAGCGACGACACGCGCACGATGAGGATCTTTTGCACGCTCAAGGCAATTTGTGCGGACGAATGAAAAAGGTCCGCAATTTTAGCGCGCCGGGCGAAGATAAGCGAAAAAGGGGGGAGAAAGCGCGGGCATGTGCGCCACTCCCCCCAAAGGCCTCGGGGCCCATAAAAGTCGCCGCCGCGGAAACCGGTATCGAGGCGCAAGCGGCGCGCCGCTTGCGCTCTGCGGCGGCAAACCTTTCTTACTGGACCAGTCTTGGTGGCGTGTACGCCCCGTAACTTGGCCCAACCCCTCCCGAATTCGCTGTCTCGCAATGGCTCATGTCGTTGGACATCTGTGCCAGCACGTAGGGCGTAGAGCCGTTGCTCGCATCGAGAATGTGCAGACAGGCAAATGCCAGAACCGGCTGAAAACCGCTCGTCTGCGGATCGTTCACGACAACCACCGTCGCCCACGCGCATTGCCCATTGCCCGCAGCGCTACAAGCGGCCGTGTCCTTGAAGATCGAGTTTTTCTCGCCGGTCTGAATCCACGTTCCCGGCGACCCACCCACAGAGAACGTCGTGCTGTTGCCATTTGTCAACAGGCTACTGGCATAGCTGGCACTGTTGTCGTTGACGTTAAACGTCGTCCACTGGCCGGATTGACAGGTTCCGTATTGATAGCTGGATCCGATCTGAAAAATGTACGGCTGTCCCGCAACCTGAGGCGTCGAGAAGCCGGACACGGTGCCGCTGGTGGGCGAGAGCATCGGCGAATTGGTCGACGAATTCCAGTAGTTGTTGTACAGGCACTGCGACATCGCCATGGGAAAGAGCCCGCCAGGTCCCACGTTGCCGGGCGAGGACAGCACGGCCGTCGCCACCGCACTGGCTTTGAGGACACTGACGCCGAACACGCTGCTCAGAAAGCCCGTGACCGAGCCGTTCGCGTTCGAGCCGTCTTTGCGGATGGTCACCTGTACGGCAGCCAGGTCGTTCGCTCCCGGTGTGAACGGCAGTGCCTCGAGGCCATACGGCGTTCCCGTAGCGTTCCAGTATCCGGTCGCCACCGTACTCGCCTGCACATAGGCGCCCTGGACCCGGTTGGTCGCGTTTGACGTCGAGAACGTCGACGCTGTCGCTGACGCCGTCGTGAAATCGGGCTGGGTAGCGGAGCTGTTGCCGCACTCGGTGCGCGGTTTCAGACAACCCGCACCGGCCAGCGCGGCCGCATCAGCCGCATTCTGGAGTTCGCTTCGAGCGACCATCAGATTGCCGATGTCGATGGCCAGCGCCGCGGTTCCCAACAGAAAGACCATGAACACCGCAACCGTGATGGCCACCGCCCCTTTCTGCTTCCGTCTGCTCCCCGTGCGCATGATTGTCCCCTTTATTCGTTGTTCATGACGGTCGTGGCGGACAGCGTAAGTGCACCCGTGATGGGGGCCACCATTCGTCCGAGCGCCAATCCGTTGTACGTATAGGAGACGGTCACCGAAAGCGGTTGACCGAAATTGCCGCCGGCGCCAGTCGTCACGACCGTAGGCGTATTCTGCGTTCCGAACGTCAGCAGGTAGCTCGACGTGTAATTCGTCACGACCGTCTGGACGTCGCTGGCCGTTGGCTTCGGGCTCTTCAGCACGACTCCGGCGCGGGCGCCTTCCCGGCTGGCATTGGTAATCACCGCCTTGTCGTAAAGGAACAAGCCCATTTCGATGATGCCGAACAGCAAGATCAGCAGCACCGGCAGCACGAGAGCAAATTCCACTGCAGCCACGCCGCGCTGGCCGCGCCTGCCGCGCCTGCGCCGCGGGCTCGCTGGGCCCCTATTTCCCCGTCCCGGGCCTAACGGAAGTGACGGCGCGCCGGTCTTTGCAGTTTTCATAACATCCCCCGATTGAATCGCCCCTGCAGGGCTTGCTCTATTCATGTCGCGCGTTCCAGCCCACTACTAGCCGCCGTTCATGGTCGGCAGCATCGTCCGATAGATATGCAGCATCGCCGGCCCCATCAGCACCACCATCAGCGCCGGAAAGATGCAGAACATCAACGGAAACAGCAGCTTGAGCGCGATTTTTGCGGCCTTTTCCTCTGCAAGCATGCGCCGGCGCGTGCGCAGCGTATCCGAGAGCACGCGCAACGAATCCCCGATGCTCGTGCCGAAACGCTCGGCCTGGATGAGCATCGTGCTGAACGAGTCGACGTCTTCCACACCCGTGCGCATGGCGAGGTTGCGCAACGCCTTTTCCTTCGAATAGCCCGAGCGCATCTCCAGAAGCGTGAGGTCCAGTTCGTCGGCGACCACTGCGCTGCGCAACCTGATCTCCTCCGCTACGCGCATCAATGCGGCATCGAGACCGAGGCCCGCTTCGACGCAGACCGTCAGCAGATCGATGGCGTCGGGGAAGTCCTCGAAGATCGCGCGCTTGCGTTGCGCGACGAAGCGCGCGAGCGCAAGCCCCGGCAAGTAGTAGCCGAACACCACAAGCGACACGAGAACGACTGCAAAGCGCGTAACCGAACTCGCCGCCCCGCCGCCGCTAATCATCCACATGGCCGCAAGCGTGGGCAACAACAGTGCCAACACGGTGCGAGTGCCGAAAAAGATCGCCACGGCACCCGGCGAGCGCCAGCCCGCGTTCATCAGGCGTACGCGCAGCGCCGAAACTTCCCAGCCCTCCTTGGGCGTCGAGAGCCGGGAAAGCGGCTCGGAAATCTGCACGAGCTTTTCGTACCAGGCCTCGTTGGTGGCATCCGGCTGCATACCAGGAACAGGTGAGCCGCGAGCGCCGCCCACTTGTTCAATGCGCCGCCGCATGGTCCTCGGTGCAAGGACATACATGCCGGCCAGAGACAGGCCGAATACGCAGGCAAACAGACAGATCAGCAACAACAACCGCGTCGAATCGATCGCTAACATGACTCCCCCCTTCGAATTTTGTGGATGGCGCGAAACGCGGCGTCTTCAGACGCGTATGCGTACGATGCGCCGCCCCCAGAACATGCCGGCCAGCAGCAGCGCGGTGCCGGCTTCGAGCATCATCACGCCCGCCGGGTCCTGCCATAGCACTTCTAGAAAGTCAGGATTCACGAAGGAAATGGCGCCGCCCGTGACCACCGGCAGCAAACCCAGCACCCGCGCCGAGAGGACCCCTTCCGCGGAAAGCACGCGCACCTTGTCGAACAGTTTGAAGCGCTCCCGCACGAGGCTCGCAATGCCGTCCAGCAGCTCGGCCAGGTTGCCGCCCGTCTCGCGCTGGATCAGCACGGCGATGACGAGGTAACGCAGATCCCCCACCGGCATGCGCTGCGCGAGCGCCGTCAATGCCTCGTTGAGCGACACGCCATAGTTGATCTCGTCGAACGTGGTGCGAAACTCGGCGCCCATCGGGTCGGCGAACTCGGTGCCGACGAGGTCGATCGCACCCGTGAGCGCATGCCCAGAGCGCAATGCGCGCGCCAGCATGTCGCAGGCATCCGGCAACTGCTTCTGGAAGCGCTGCATCCGCTTCGTGCGCCGATAACGCACGTACATCAACGGCAGCAGCGTAGAGACCGCCGCACCCGACGCCAGCATGACGAGCGGTACATGGATGAACATCGCCGCTACGGTCGCGAGAACCGGCATGAGCGCGCACATTGCGATAACGCGCGAAGCCGTCCAGCTGATGCCCGACTGCTGCACCCACGCCTCGAACGAGCGAATGCCCGGCGTGAGCAGCAGCATGCGATCGACCAACTTCGACCCGTCGAGCTTGCGCGCCTTGAGGATCGACATCGCCTCCTTGCGCCCCAGTCCGCCCGTCGCCACGGCCTCGATGCGCGACTCGAGGCGGCGCGCAACGGCGCCGTGCCGGCTGTTCCACCATTCCCACGCGCCCTGGCTGGCAAGCACCACGGCTACGAAGAGCAGCAGGATTGCCAGAATGAAGGTTGTACTCATGCCATGCTCCCCCGGATGAACGTCGTGAATATCAGACCGTGTCGTAGCGCCGGCCCGGATCGAAAATCTGCTCCGGCAGGTTCACGCCAAACGCCGCGAACCGCTCGCAGAATTTCGGCCGCACACCGGTCGCACAAAAATGGCCACGCACGTTGCCGTTCGAATCCATGCCGGTGCGCTTGAACGTAAAGATTTCCTGCATGTTGATGATGTCGCCTTCCATGCCGGTCAGCTCCGAAATGCTCACGATCTTGCGGCGGCCATCGGTCAGGCGTGCGGCCTGCACGACCACCGAGATCGCAGACGAGATCTGATGGCGCATCGTGCGCGGCGGCAACGCGAGGCCGCCGAGGCTGATCATGTTTTCGAGGCGTGTGAGCGCATCGCGCGGCGTGTTGGCGTGGATCGTCGCGAGCGAGCCTTCGTGGCCGGTGTTCATCGCGTTGAGCATGTCGAGCGCTTCCGCGCCGCGCACTTCGCCGAGAATGATGCGGTCCGGGCGCATACGCAGCGCGTTGCGAACGAGCGCGCGCTGAGTGATCTCGCCTTTGCCTTCGATGTTCGGCGGACGCGTCTCCAGGCGCAGCACGTGATCCTGGCGCAGTTGAAGTTCGGCCGCGTCCTCGATCGTCACGATGCGTTCGTCGTTCGGAATGAAGCCCGAGAGCACGTTGAGCATGGTCGTCTTGCCGCTGCCGGTGCCGCCCGAAACGAGAATGTTGACCTTGGCGCGCGCGAGGCCCTCGAGCACCTGGGCCATGGGCGGCGTGAGCGTTTGCAGCTCGATCAGATCCGAGACCAGCAGCGGCTTGACCGCAAAGCGCCGGATCGACACGAGCGGCCCGTCGACAGCCGAAGGCGGGATGATGGCGTTCACGCGCGAGCCATCGGGCAGGCGCGCGTCCACCATCGGGCTCGATTCATCGATACGCCGCCCCACCCGCGAGACGATCTTCTCGATCACCTTCATGAGATGGGCGTCGTCGTAGAAGTTGACATCGGTGAGTTCGAGCTTGCCGCGGCGCTCCACGTAAGTCTGGCACCACGTGTTCACGAGAATGTCCGAGACAGTGGGGTCGCGCAGCAACGGCTCGAGCGGACCGAAGCCGAACATCTCGTCGTACACGTCGACGGCCAGCTGCTTGCGCTCGAGGTCGTTCGCAAGCGCCTTCTGCTCTTCGAGGATGCGGCCCACGAGCGCGTTGATTTCGCTACGGATCTGCTCCTGGGGCATGCGTGAGAGACGCTCGAGTTCCACGCGTTCGAGCACCGCATGATGCGTGTCGTACTTCAGCTTCTGGTACGCCTCGGTCTTCGCCCGGGACGGCGGCGCGGAGGCCAGGGCGGCCGCGCCGCCCGTATCGGTGCGCTCGACGATCGTCGGCTCGAGGCGCTGTGCAAAGATCTGCTCGCGAAGGGACATGACCTTTCTCCTTTACATCAAACCGAGTTTGGCTGGCGCCTGGCGGCCGAGCATGCGCGCGAACAGGGATTCGCCCTTGCCTCGCGTGCTCGCGCCTGTCGCGTTCGGGAGCGCAACGCTGGACGCCAGCGTACGCAGGCTGCGCGTCACGGCGCTGCCGGGCGCTGCCACGGCAATCGGCACCCCCTGATTGACCGCTTCGGCAACGGCGCGCGTATCGTCGGGAATGACGAGGAACGGCTTCATGGCGAGCACGGCGTCGGCGGCCTCGCGCACGCGCTCGCCGTGACGCGTCTGCCGGTTCAGAAGCAGTCGCATGCGCTCCGGCCCGTAACCGAGCGACTGCAATATCTCCTGTAGCCGGCGTCCCGCCTGAAGATGCGGCATGCTCGCCTGCAAGACGATGTGGATCTCGTCACTGCGATCGAGCGCGAGCATGGAAAGCGGATTGATCGTCTGACCGAGATCGAGGATCACGCAGTCGTAACGGGGCGCGGCAACGCCGAGCACCCATTCGAGCCTGTCCTGGCGCATCTCGCCCGCCTTGATCGGATCGCCCGCGCCCGCCAGGATGTCGAAGTTCCCGGCGGCGTGCATCACACTCGCTTCAAAAAGCGCCACGTCCATGCGGTCGACTTCGGCGCACAACTGCGGCAGCGTCGAGGGCGGCGTCTCCGCGGTCACGAGAAACGCCGCGTCCGCGTAGAGCTGGTTCAGGTCGATCAGCAGCACGCGGCGGTCGTGCGACTGGGAGACGATATGCGCGACGTTCGCCGCGATGAAGCTCGTTCCCACGCCGCCCTTGCACGACATGAACGAGACGATGCGCGACGTACGCGCGCTCCCGTGCGCACGCTGGCCGATTGCGCGCTGCAGCGCCTCGCCTATCGTGCGGCCGTCAGGCTGCCCAGTGACGACGTCGCGAAAGCCCGCGCGCATTGCCGCGATGAGTTCGTCTGGCGACGCA
The DNA here is from genome assembly GCF_905220185.1 of Paraburkholderia sp. J11-2. Lineage (NCBI taxonomy): Bacteria > Pseudomonadati > Pseudomonadota > Betaproteobacteria > Burkholderiales > Burkholderiaceae > Paraburkholderia > Paraburkholderia sp. J11-2. Next base: position 126,046 of record NZ_CAJMYY010000011.1, read on the forward strand.
TCGGGCGTCAGCAGAATGCACGTGAGCCGTTCGCAACGACGGCACAGCTCGCTCACGGAAGGCAACTGTGCCTCCTGCAGCCCTCGCGCGTCGACAATCAGGACATCGAAGGCGTCGAGCGTGTCGCCGCGCTCGACGAGATCGAACGGTGTGCCTACGCTACGCGTCGTGCGGTACGGGCCGCATCCCGCGATCGTGCGCATGATCTGCGCAAGCCGCTCCGCGTCCGTCGAGGTAATGAGTATGTCGATCATGATCGTATGTCCCCGCTGTTGTTCCGTTCTCTGGCCGATGCACACCGCTTACTGGCTACCGCCGCCACCGCTCACGCCTATCGTGTAGGGGTTCGCAGATGCCGTCGGATGCTGGAACGACTTGTCGTAGTTGTCCATCGCCGATGCCGCCGACTTGCCGTCCACACCCGGCTGCGATGCGTGCTGGCCCGCGTCCGGGTCGATGATTTGCGCCTGCATCGAGTGGCGCACGGCTTGCCCGAAGTGCGCGTCCCAGATCGGCGTGCTGGTCATGCAGCCGCCGAGCGCTGCGCCGAGCGGCGCGATCAGCAGGAACCGGCGAACAAATGCAAAGTTTTCGAGTTTCATTTTGGCCTCCTGATCGCCTGGTCAATGAGCGGTAGTTTCGTTCGAGGCGATGCGTGCCGCCTCGCGCTCGATTCGCTGCGCACGTGCCGCGCTGTCGTCGCCTGGCGAAGGCACGAGGGCCTGTGCAGCGACCTGCTGCGTGGGTACGGATTGCGCCAGCGCTTCAGCAGGCGGCGCTGCCGGCAGCGGCGATTCCTCGCGTCTGGAAGAGACCTGCGGCGCGGGCAGCGCAGCCGGCGTTTGCGGTGCGGCCGGGACCGGCGGCGTCGAGCCAGGTGCGGGCTCACCCGGTGCGGCCTGCGTGCCAGCGGGCGCGGGCGGCGCAAAACGACCCTGGTTGCGCTGGGCGCGGCCTTCCATGTTGCCCGTTGCGTACACGTCGGCTTCGTGGACTGGCGAGAAGCTGTCCGTGGGCATCTGGAGTTGCGCGATATCCGCCACCGGCTTCACGAGGTGCGGCGTGACGATGAAGATCAGCTCCGAGCGGTCCTGCTGGAACGACGTGCTCCTGAGCAACGCGCCCAGTACCGGCACCTCACCGAGGCCCGGCACGGCCTTCAGTGAGCCGGTAATGTTGTTGCTGATGAGCCCACCGATCGCGAACGACTCGCCATCGTGCATCTGGACCGTGGTGGAAGCGCGCCGCGTCGTGATGAGCGGCAGGATGCTCACGCCGCTGACGTTCGACGCGCTGAGCGTGACGCCCGTGGGCGACAGTTCCGAGACCTCCGGCGCCACCTTCAGGTTGATGCGCCCGCCGTTGAGCACCGTAGGCGTGAACTTGAGCCCCACGCCGAACTCCTCTTCCTGCAGCGTGATCGCCGTGGCGGACGTGCCGCCACCGCTTTGCGGCACAGGGATGAAGATTTTGCCGCCGGCGAGGAAGGTGGCTTCCTGACCGCTGATGGTGACGAGGTTAGGCTCGGCCAGGATCTTCACGAGGTTGTCGGTTTTCTGCGCGTCGATGGCGAACTTGAGCGGATTGTTGTTCGCCTTCGAGAAGCCGAATGCGCTCGACACGCCCGCGAGCAGATTGCTCACCAGCGCCCCCGTCCAGGAGCCGAAGCCGCCCTGGATATTGACGGCTGAGCCGAGCTGGTCGATCAGCGTCTTGTCGACTTCGGCGACCTTCACTTCGAGCATGACCTGCTGCGGCGAGTCGACGCTCAACATGTTGATCACGCCGCCCGTGTGCGCGCCGTTGTTGCTCTGACCGCTCACGCCGAACACCTGGGCGATTTCCGCGGCCTGCTGGGCGGCCTGCGCGCTCGATACATGGCCGGCGAGCACGATGTTGTCGGCCGCCGTCGAAACGCGGATGTCACGCTCTTGCGGCATCAGTTGCGCAAGTGCCGCCTGAAGGCCGCCGGAGTCGGCGCTCACGATCACATCGATCACCTGACATGCGCCGCTCTTGCCCTGGACGATCATGTTGGTCGTCCCGACCGCCTGGCCTACGATGTAGAGGGTTTGCGGCGACACCATGGTCGCCTGGGCGACCTCCGGATTGCCGAGCGTGCGGTTGCGCACGGGTTCGTCGATCGGTACGAGCGTCGACTTGCCAAGTGGCACGACTACGTTGCTTTCGTTGCGAATGGCCCCGACGCAGTTCGGTCCGCGCAGCGGTCCGGCCACGGCTTTGGGCGGCGCGCTGCTGCCTTGCTGCGGCCCCATGCTGATGGTCATCTGCATGGGACCCTTGCCCATGGGAACCGCAGCGCTTGCGGCCGGCTTCTCCTGCCCTGCGTTGCCGTTCGACTGCTGTGCCCAGCCCGGAGTCGAAGTCATCAACCCGGCGCAAACCCAGGCAAGCGTTGCGACACGCCACGGACGAACGCCGTTGCGGGCCCCCGTGGACCCCACGTTTACTTTGGTATCCATATCGTTATACCCCGTACTTACCTGCGTTTTAATGGCGGCTTTACCGCTCACTCGCCCTCTACCCGGATGGTCATCGCCGGATTCAGGCAGCCGTCCTGCTTGCTTTCAGAAACACTCCTGACTGCCGGTCACGCCCGAAAGCACGCCGATACAGTTACGCTTGACTGGCGCACGCTCGGCGTACTTCACACGCACCGGGTGTGCCGGTTCCGGCAGCGGCACGGGCGGCGGCAGCGGGCCACCCAGCAAAGTCTGTTTGGTCGCGCCGTCGGTCATGAGCTTGTTGTCGTCCACCTGGTTGCGCAGGACGAGCGAGAGCGTGCCCACGCTGCGCGCCAGATCGAGCTTCTCCGCCTGCTCGGGCGTCACCTCCAGGGTCACCGCGTTCACAACCTTGGGTGCGGTATCGTCGCGATTGACCTGCTGCGCAACCGCCAGCACCAGAATTTTTTCGAGCACGATCTTCGAGATGCTCTGCTGCTGCGTATCGGCTTTTTTCTCCGGCTCCTGCGTGTTGACGATTACGTCGACGTAGTTGCCCGGCAACGCGAAGCCCGCGACGCCAACGACGTCGTTCACGCGGACCGTGATCGCGCGATGTCCGTCGCCAATCACCGCCGATAGTCCGCCTTTCGTGCCCACGGGCGCGAGCTTCGACTCGAGCACCGGCTCACCGCGCGTGAGGCTTGCGCGCACCACCCGCCCGTCGAGATCCTTCGGTAGTGCGAAGGTTCCAGGCGGGAGACTGTCCTTTGGCCAGCTGACCGTTCGGATCATCGTTTCATTGATCGGCTGACCGAGATTGATGTCGTCCGATGCGACGGCAACCGGCACCGTGGCCCCCGACGACGTTTGAAGCAACCATTTGGAAGCGAACACCACTGCGGCCAGTCCGGCCAGCAGAGCAATCGCGAGCATGACAAACGCGCGGCTGTTTTTCATGACATCCCCCGTAAGCATTCCATAACATTAGTAACCAACGAACCGACAATTCGGCCCTTGTCCCGCGGGCACCGGCCAGCGCTTTAGCTCACCATCGTGAATAGCGCTGCAACGGTTCCCCCGGCGATCGCGACACCATACGGAATCGATCCGACCGATTCGCGTACCGTACCTGGCGATACGCCCGCCATGCGCGCGGCGCGTCCCGCTCCCGCAAGCAACGCTGCAACATTTCCCGTCAGGCGGCCCAGTTGTCCCCGCATCAGGGCAATCCCTAACGACCACACCCCGCCGATGATGAAAGTGTTCACTGCGATATCGACGGTCGCCGCCGCTCCGAGCCACGCACCCAGCATCATCAGCAACTTGACGTCGCCGGCCGCCATGCCGCGAAGCACATAGAACGGCAGCAGAAGCGCGAATCCGGTCGCCGCGCCACCCAGCCAGATCGCGCAGCCCGGAACGACTCCGCGCAGCGCGATCTGCACCGCGAGCGCCGAGACAAGACCGACCACGATCAGCAGGTTCGGAATCCGGCGGCTAACGATGTCCGTGCTGGCCGCAAGAATCGCCAACGCGATCACACACAGCGGAACCGGCTGCGGCGGCAAGGAGACAGAAAGCATCGTGAATTCCATTTGTGCGCTCCCGGGTTAGACCTGCTTTGCCATGACCAACCTCGCTCGCCAGCGCTCGGGTTAGAGCGTATTGACGATGTCGGAAAAGACGTTTTGAAGCGTCGATCCGATTGAAGCGATGCTGGCCATGATCAGCACCGTGATCAGGGCCGCGAGCATCCCGTACTCGAGCGCTGTTATGCCGTTTTCGTCACGAACGAAGTGCCTGGCCTGAGCGATGATCTTTTGCATGTCTGGTCTCCAGTGAGAAGTGAGGTATGGGGCGAATGCGGTTTGCGTTGCCTATGCACTCGCCCGCATAGCGGTCAGATCGCGTTAGCGACGTCGGAGAAGACGTTCTTCAGCGTCGAGCCGATCGATGCCACGCTTGCGATGATCAGCACCGTGATCAGACCGGCGAGCATCCCGTATTCGAGTGCCGTGATGCCGTTTTCGTCACGTGCGAAGGTCTTTGCTTGAGCGATGAACTTTTGCATTTTGGTCTCCAGTTACAAAGGATTCTGGTTGGCCCCGATCCGGGTGAAGTCTGAGTCTGGTTTCAGCCCCACCTCTTCCAACCCATAAATTTGGCAAGACTGACTATCAGCGGGCGAGTGTGGCTCGTGTTGCAGACCCACTCGCCCACGCAACGGTCAGATCGCGTTAGCAACGTCGGAAAACACGTTTTTCAGCGTCGACCCGATCGATGCCACGCTTGCGATGATCAGCACCGTGATCAAACCAGCGAGCATTCCGTACTCGAGCGCCGTGATGCCGTTTTCGTCACGAGCGAAGCCCTTTGCCTGAGCGATGATCTTTTGCATTTTTGATCTCCAGATGGATGTGTACATGGTTAACCCCCGTTCCATGTGGTTTTGAGGGTGCGTGGACTACGTCACTGGGTCAGTGCAGCAGTCACAGGACGCAGTTCTACGCGCCACGAATCGATAACTACGTACGGTTGGTCACATCCGCAATAATTTCCTACAGCGGACTACACGAAATCGGCAAAATTGACACGCCACATGTGGCCCATCCCGCGTAATTCGACGATGAAGCATCGGCTGTAAACATGCTTTATCCACTACTTTCCGATCATCTTCGAACGTCATCACTTTCTCGATGTCGTACTCGCTTTTCACTTTATGGCTTTATTTACGACTCTTTTCCTGACATATGGAAACGCTTCCACCTTTATCGCATGAGATGAATTCTCATTTACAGTTGATATGTCAACTACATTTTTCGCCTTGATGACGATCGTTAAGGATGTGCTTATACCAAAACCGGCGACGCACACCGCTGCGAAAATTTAGTAGTTACTCAATACGAACAACGTATTCAGCGCTCTTCTACGCGCATTTACTTCAGAAGTGTTTCACCGAGGCTGGACTCGAGCACAAGAGTGTTCGTTTGCGAACGCCGCGGACTCACTCGCCATTGCTCCCGACACGCTCGCCTCACAATAATCGGAGCAACACACAGGGACTGCCACGCATCGCAGCTCCTGTGCGTACGGGGAACGAGAAATAGGCGGCAGCGCCGCCAACAGAAAATATTCAACGGGGACTACAAAAATGGGACCACTTGAGCGCAATCGCTCGCGTTTGCATTCGGCGGCGTTCGCCTGGCTCTCGCGCGAGAGGCTCATTGCCTACAGCACCGCCATGCTCGTCATCGGTGTCGGCTTCGTGGCACTCTGGGCAATCGTGACTCACGGCTTTTCGGAGACTCGCGGTTGGCGCCCGGGGTCAGATCTGATCGTGTTCTGGTCGGCCAGTCACGCAGTCCTGCACGGGCAAGCCTCCATGGTCTTCGATTACTCGGCGTTTTCCCGGATCGTGGCCGCGGCAACCGGCGGCTTGCCCAAAAGCGCGTTTATTCCCTGGCTTTATCCCCCCACCTTCCTGTTGTTCGTCGCACCGCTCGCGTTGTTGCCGCTTCCGATTGCCTACGGCTTCTTCCTGGTCGCGAGTGTGTCCGCTTTCGTCTGCGCGACGGTTCGCGTTTCCGGACTCGCGCACGGCCCGCTTGGCATTGCGGCGGCACGCTACGTCGTGCTCGCCATGCCGTGTGTGATGGTGTGCGCCATCTTCGGGCAGAACGCGCTGATTACCGCGGCACTCGCCGCGTTTGCCGTCGCGTCGATCGAACGGCGCCCCGTTATCGCCGGAATTTGCATCGGACTGCTGGTGATCAAACCGCAACTGGGCATCCTGTTCCCCGTTGTTCTGATCGCGGCACGGGCATGGAAAGTGTTCGGATGTGCTGCCGTGACAGCCGCACTCTTTTCCCTGGCCAGCGTGGCGCTCTGCGGGACCGCTTCGCTTCGGCAGTTCGCCGGGAACATCGCGATGGCGCGTGAGCTGATCCTCGAGCACGACGTCCGCTTCTGGCTCGCTTCGCCATCCGTGTTCGCTTCGCTGCGGCTGCTTGGCGCGTCGCTGATCGCAGCAGGCCTGATGCATGCAGCGATTGGAATCATCGCCGCGTGCGGTGCGTGGAAAATCTGGCGCACGACGCGCGATTGCGCCCTGCGCGCCGCCGCGCTCGCGACCGCCACGCTGATTGTCACGCCCTATGTCTGGCACTACGAACTAACGTGGGTCGGACTCTCTTGTGCGGGCCTGCTCGCGAGCGGATTGCGTCGCGGATGGCTGGCCGGTGAGCAGCCCGTGCTACTCCTCGTCTGGCTCCTGCCGATCTTCGAATTCATCAATCAGATCCTGAGACTGCCGCAAACCGGACCCGTGATCCTGTTGCTCATGTTGCTCGCGCTGCTGCGCCGCGCTCGCATCGAGCCCATCCTTTAAGCAAGGCACCACGCCATGAGCCAGAGAACGTACCGCGATTACATGGATACCGCCAAGCTCGAGCCAGCCCAGCCCCTCGGCACTCGACAGCACGTCTCTCACTGGTTGAGCGGCCAACGCCTGTGGATCTATCCGCTCGCCGCGCTTGCTTACTATCTCGGCGTGGCGCTCGCTTACGTGTATCACCTGGTCTGGCTCAAGGATCCCCAGCTGAGCGTGCTTGCCGTAGACTGCCTGCCGTTCTGGAGCGCCTCGCATCTTGCCCTGCAAGGACATGCGGTGGACGCCTATAACTTTGGCATCCTGAAGCCCATCGAGGAATATGCCGCCGGCCGGCCCGTCGGTACCCTTCCGTGGCTCTACCCGCCAACGTTCCTGCTGCTCCTCTATCCGCTGGCATTGCTGCCGTTCACGCTTTCCGCACCCATCTTCCTGTTCGGTACCCTCGCCTTGTTCGTCGCGGTGGTCAAGACGATCGCTCCCCACCCGCGCACGGCGCTCCTCGCCATCGCCTTCCCGGGTTCAGCGCTCGTGCTGACCGCCGGCCAGAACGGATTGCTCACGGCTTCGCTGGTGGGGCTCGGACTGGTCCTGTTGCGCCGCCGTCCGATACTCGCAGGGCTATGTTTTTCGCTCGTCGCCATGAAGCCACAGTTGTGCGTGCTGATTCCCCTCGCGCTGCTGGCTTCGCGCTCGTGGCGTGCACTGGGCGCGATGATCGCGGGCATGGCGATCTCGCTGGTACTCGCTGTACTGGCATTCGGTGGCGCAACGCTCGTCGCGTTCGTTCATAACATGGGCCTCGCCAACAGCTTTGTCGAGAGCGGACGAGCGCTGCTGTTTCGTGTGCCCACCCTGTTCGCGGCCCTCAAGCTGCTTCACGCGCCAACCGTCGTCGCCGGCGCGGTGCAAGCGCTATCGGCTCTTTGCGCCGCGGCGGCCGTGTGCTACGCATGGAGGCGCCCCAGCGCTTTCGGGCTGCGCGCCGCCGTGCTCGTATGCGCCAGCATGCTCGTGAGTCCGTATCTCTACGACTACGATCTGACATGGTATGGAATCCTGATCGCATGGGTGGTCTATCACGCGAGAGAGCACGGCTTTCAGCGCGGACAGCGCGAATGGCTGGCCGTACTCTGGCTCGCTCCCGTCGCCGGGCTCACGCTCGTTTCGCATCTGCACATTCCGTTTACGCCGCTCATCTCGATTGCCACGCTCTGGATGCTCATTGCGCAGATCGCGCGCGAGCGGAAAGCGCGGGCAATTCCCAACACCGCAGCCTCGTTGTAACAGGGAGTAGACGTCATGAATATGCCTGTCGGTGTGGAAGCGCGCCACGTTGCAGCTGCGCTCGAGCCTCCCCTTATCTCTATCGTTGCGCCGTTCTACAACGAACAAGACAGTGTCGGCGCGTTCTTCGCGCAGATCGTCGCGACCATGGAGTCGATCGAGTCGATCCGCTTCGAGATCGTCTGCGTCAACGACGGCAGCAGCGACGCCACGCTTGAAAGGCTGATCTTCGCGAGCCAGCGCGAACAGCGCATCAAGGTCATCGACCTTTCGCGCAATTTCGGCAAGGAGGCGGCGCTCACTGCGGGCCTCGATGAGGCGGCTGGCGATGCGGTCATCGTCATCGATGCGGACCTGCAGGATCCGCCCTCGCTGATTCCCGAGATGATTCAGGGTTGGCGTGACGGTGCCGAAGTTGTGCTCGCTCGGCGTGCGAGCCGCGCGTGCGACTCCTTTCTCAAGCGCACGACCGCGGCGTTGTTCTATCGCATCCACAACGCGCTATCGGAGCTGAAAATCCCGGAAAACGTTGGCGACTTCAGACTTATGGATCGCCAGGTGGTCAACGCGCTGCGAGATCTGCCGGAGCGGCATCGGTTCATGAAGGGGCTGTTCGCGTGGGTCGGGTTCAACACCGTCATGATCGACTACGAGCGCACACCGCGCTGCGCCGGCAAAACCAAATTCTCGGGCTGGCGCCTGTGGAATTTCGCCCTTGAAGGCATTACAAGCTTTAGCACAGTGCCGTTGCGTAGCTGGACGTATATCGGTGGGGCGCTGGCTGCGTTCGCGCTTTGCTACGGCATTTTCATGGTTGGCCGCACGCTGATGTTCGGTAATCCCGTTCCGGGCTACGCTTCCCTGTTCTCCGTGGTGTTGTTCTTGAGCGGCGTCCAGTTGGTTGGCATCGGTGTCGTTGGCGAATACATCGGGCGTATCTACGACGAGTCAAAAAAACGGCCTGTTTACCTCGTGCGGCGGCGCTACGAATCGCGTGGCACGATCAGCGTCCTGCCGGTCGAACGCGCGGACACCCGTACCCATAGCGCGCCGCTGGAACTGGTTCGCTGGCGTGGCGCGTCGCAGGTGCGAGCAGCGGGCCGTTGAAGATGCGTCGATCAAGGGTCGCGTTCGATGCGCAGTGCTCGCGATGCGCGTCGTGGCTCAAGCCAGTAAAACGGAACCAATGATCGCGACTCGATTCCTTTGGAGCACCTTGTCGAAAGCAACGACGGCAAACACCGAATTGTGTGTCTGGCCGGCCTCGAAATCAAATTGCATTCAGAGCTGGTGACCAGCCAAGATGCACAATGATACGCGTCACGTGATTTGACGCTTCCGCTGACTTACGGGGGACAACATGTCTGACAATCAATCGAGATTCGGCGCCGAGGACGCACCCGGTGATCCGGGTGGACTTCTCGTCATGTTTGTGTTGCTGTACTTCGTTCCTTCGATCGTCGCTTTCCGTCGCATGCACCCTATGCGACGCGCAATCACAGGGCTTAATATGCTGCTCGGATGGTCCGTGCTCGGCTGGATCGTCGCTTTAGTGTGGGCACTGACTGCAGGTCAGAAAGAGGGCCCTTGTAATGAACCAGCTCACACCTGCAACTCTGAGAATCGACAAAAAAGTGGGGACGACTTTTCGCTGGTTTAGTCAGTAGGCGATCAATTTAGCTATCCGTCAAAGTCAATTCCGAGGGACAGGTAAAGTGTGTCGGCGTCGATGATCAATTGAGGCAAGCAAGCCCTTCCAAGGAAGAAAAGCGTCGTAGTCGTAGATGGTCTTCGCGAGCAAAGGCTACTAGAGCAGTCAAAGGTAGTAACAGGACAGAAGAACGCGACGGGCGCGGCAGATCTCCACGATTATGGTAAGCGTTCGCGCTGACATTTCCACCTGCGACAGTGTCTGCCCGGCGTCCAATGCGGGAAGGCCAGATCCCGCTTACAAACGGATTCTGGATTGAGGCCAGTCATCGCTGGTGCAGGAAGTACGAAGTCGAAGCGCTTGCGTCAAACGCTGCGCAAGAGGAAGGTACGCCGGAAGGAAGGTCACTTCACACACAAGAATCGCTGGCGCCGAGGGACTTCGCGTTCTTGCGCACGGTCGGTGTAGGAGCGCGGGACGCTTAAGCGTGTTTCATGACGTGGAGCACGGGGATGTCCTGCTGTCCGCGGTTTTCGATAATCTCGGCAAAGGCGCATCCGGCACTGCGGTTCAGAACCTGAACCTCATGCTCACGCGGCAATAGTGGCCGATGGCTTGAGCTAACGTTCGGCCACTTCATTCGCTAACAACTGTTGCCGATCGGGTCGTGGCCAGCGAATGTTCTTAGGCGGTACGCCTCCCAGTCGTCCTTACTACGGTGCTAGCGACTCTATCTTCCCGTCATCCTTGTGTCCGGAGAGATGCAGTCGCCCGGCACGGAGCGATCTCGTCGGCAAGGACTGACTATGCCGTCGTGAACCTGGCGTGGTTCACGCTTCTCGTCTCGTTTCGCCCGACTACCGAAGAGCAGTCGTACGCCAATGCATGGGCGCGTTCCTTACAATGCACTCGATTCTCATGCATGCCTCGCGCAACGGCCTGACGCGCAAAGTAAAGGATCGGAGCACCGGGTATTGGATGCTCGCACAGGATCCTGCACAGTCTTAATAGGTCAGCTCAGTGCGAGTTGCTATGCCCGGCGCCTTCAACGATAACCGCCCACTCGCCCGCGCGCACCGTCCGTTGGGCCAAATAGCGCCGCACGACGACCAGCAGCAACGCCAGGACGATGACCGGCGCATACGCGGCCGCCGCCCATTCCCCCGGTGTGTAAATGACAATCGGCGAAATCCAGGCACTCACCATCGCGACGCCGTCACCTCGAATCCAGCCATTGCGGCCACCGTCCCGCACGAGCCACAGAATCGGCAAGCCAAGCAAAAGCAGGTCGTAGGGCATCAGATAAGTCGGCACCAGCAACGTCGCCAGAACAAGCGCCGATGCCCGCAACTCGAAAGACGCGCGCACGGACCAAAGCCAGACAACGGCGCTCGCAGCCAGTGCTGCCACAACCGCGTGAAGCACGTATGCGCTCGGAATGGCCACCCCAAAATGTCGTGCAGCACCAAACACTGTCGAAATCCCACGCGGCCAGCGGTCCGAATATTGAATGACGAAGTGATTGAAGGCAGGCAATGCCTCGACGAATCGCGCGAATGTCGCAAATCCAAGCAATAGTCCCGCAAGCGCGCAAAACGCGCCAACGGTCAGCGCCGACGACACAAACGCGCGCCAGTGCCTGCCGCACAGCAGCGCAACAGGAATCACGAGTCCCAGTTGCGGTTTGATGGCAAGTAGGCCGAATAGAATTCCCGCAAGCCACGGCCTTCTGTCGACACAGGCGAGGCCGAGCCCAACCAGGCCAAACGTCAGAAATGAGTTCTGCCCGGCCGATCCAGCCGCCCAGACAGCGGGAAATGCGACGACCGGTAGCCACCAAGACCGGGCCCGCAACTGCGGCAAGATGCGCCGGCACGCGTGGAGCGCAAACGCAATCCAAGCCAAAACATACGCTAGGCACGAGAGCCCGAACGGCAACAACGCTGCTGGCAGCATGACGAGCAGGAACGTGGGCGGATACGTCCACGGCGTGACGAACGGCGTCGGCAGCATGTTTTGCAGCGGCAATACGATCGGCTCGATGAGGGCGGTGTCGAAAGCATTGCCTGCCGGCCCGTGCAACGCGAGCCAGGAGGCGCTCCAGAACACGGCGAAATCCCACCCTGGCGGACTGACGTTGGGTAAAGGCTTGACCCACCCGTACCATACCCTTAGCGAGAAGAAACCGATGTTCACCAACAGAACAAAGGAGGCGTACGCACGGATACGTTGTGCGTCGAGCCAGCGGGGCGGTCCGCACAACGTCCGGGAAGCGGACACGGTATCGTCGTCCATGGCCAGCCCACCTAGTAGTTCCATTCGGCGCATAAATCGTAAGACAGCGCCGGAATGCAAATGACGCCAGCAATTCCAAACCCTGATGATCTGCGGCATCCCCCGTCACTCCTTGAAGTGCGCGACGCTCGGGCCGGGAGGTCGCGGCGCCCCGCTCATTAGTCACGCGGCCAGCGTCGTGCCGGTCTTGCCGCGATAGCTTGTATCGCAAAGTATGAAGGAACAGACAGCGAGAATGGACGCCGAATTGTCCGCGAGGTCACACATGGCAGCCAAATCGACCGAGAGCGTCACCCTGCGCGCTGTCCCGTGATGCCGAGCCAGCTTTGTGAGAACGACAGCTTCGCGGCCGGTTTCTCGGCATGCATCACGCGCTTGAAGTCCGCCTTGGCGCCCGCGTGCGCGGCGTCATTGTCCGGCTCGAATCACACCACGGCTATGGGCGTGGTGTTCGATGAGCGCGCGAATCAGGATGGTCAGAAGCAACACGGGTAACAGCACACCTCCCCACTCCGTGCGACCCACCAGGATCCCAAGAAAGGCGGGGATGGGAAGAAACCATGCGAGTGCGACGATCGTCGACTCCCAAAAGCTCTGATGCCCGGTCCTCTGAAAATCTTCGCAAAGATACAGGACCGGTAATAGCAGCCAGACGAGGTCGTATTGGATCAAGTACGGGGTTGCCGTGAGTGTCGCGACAATGGCGGCTGCGCAACTCAGGCGTGAACCAGGCTGTTTGTTCCACGAGAGCGCTGTGGCTACCACGAGCGGAACCGCAACAATGAAATGCATCGCATAGGCGCTATACAGATTCGCTCCAAGAGAGCGGGCGATGGCATACACAGTCGGCATTGCACGCCAGAGATCTGCGCGGTTATGCGTAAGGATCGCGCTGTTGAACCACGACAGCGTCCCAAGAAATTGTTCCCAGAGTGGGAGACCGAACGCGAGCGCGCTGGCGCTGCAAATAATGGCGACTGTCGCTGCGGCGGCTGAGAATGCCCGGTACTGGCGACCGCACAAGAAGAAAAGTGGCAGGAGCAGTCCGAGCTGCGGCTTGACCGCGAGCAGCGCGCCGGCGCATATCCCTGCCAGTAACGGGCGGGTCTTGATTCGCGCGAGCGATGTAGCCGCGAGGGAAAGGGTAATCAATGAATTCTGGCCGTGAATTGTGGCCACCCAAACTCCAGGAAAGGCGATGACGGTAACCCACGGCAAAGCCTTGGACGCCATTGCCGGCCGGCATGCGAACAGCAAAATAGCGATACACGCAAAGCAATAGACAGTGTAGGAAATTGCGTACGGCAGCAGCGCGAGTGGGAGAATAAACGCGTGGAAGGGCGGCGGGTAGACCCAAGGTGCGAAATGACCGGTATCGGCAAAGTTCGTCCCGTCGTACAGATGTGCCTCAACTGCTGCCATCAAGTCCGGGTTGAAAGCCGAGATCATGCCGCTATGCAGAGAGACGAAGGAGGCGCTCCAGAAGACCCTGAAATCCAGCCCCAGCGGAGGCACAGACCGAATATGAAGAACCCAGCTTGCGAACGCCCATGCGCCTAGCTGGATCAACTGCATGGCAAGAATGGCGCCGCTGTAAATCACAAGTCTTTCACGGCTCAGAAAGCCTGTGATGCTTTGTAGTGCGCCCGGCTGCTCGACAGTTGTTGCCATGAAAGCCCCCAGTCACATGGAGATGTGGGTTTGGCCAGAGCAAGCATTGTCGCCTCGGTCTACCGAATAAATTGTGTGACAGCCCACGCCCGAATTGAGGCTGAACGACCGGTCGCTCATTGGGCAGTTTCTTCATTTTCGGGAGCAAGACTAGCTGTCGCTCGCGCTCATCGCGGAAGAACGGCGCGAACACCCGCCACCACAAAAAACGGCGCGGCGCCGGGCGGTGGATCCGCGCGGCGCCGCGTTTGCAGTGACTTCGACGTCCGCATCAAGGCGGCGTCAAGGTATATAGAAGCCTCAGAACGGCAGCTTCGCGTCCGGCTTCTCGGCGAGAATCACGCGCTTGAAGTCAGCCTGGATGCGCGCAAGCGCGGCATCGTTGTCGGCTTCGAAGCGCATCACGACCACGGGCGTGGTATTCGACGAGCGGGCAAGACCGAAGCCGTCCGGATATTCCACACGCAGACCGTCGATGGTGATGACCTCGTCGGCGCCCGTGAACTTCGCGTTCTTTTGCAGCTTCGCGATCAGCTCGAAGTTCTCGCCTTCCTCGAGCTTCAGTTGCAGCTCGGGCGTGGCGTGCGAGTTCGGCAGATCGTTGAGCAGCTTGCTCGGATCGGCCACGCGCGAGAGGATTTCGAGCAGACGCGCGCCCGTGTACAGGCCATCGTCGAAACCGTACCAGCGGTCCTTGAAGAACACGTGGCCGCTCATTTCACCCGCGAGCGGCGCGCCGGTTTCGCGCAGCTTCGCCTTTACGAGCGAGTGGCCCGTTTTCCACATGAGCGGCTCGCCGCCCTTGGCCTTCACCCACTTCGCGAGATTGCGCGTGCACTTCACGTCGTAGATGATCTGCTTGCCCGGATTGCGCGAGAGCACCTCCTCGGCGAACAGCATGAGCTGGCGATCGGGGTAGATGATCTGGCCGTCCTTGGTCACGACGCCCAGGCGGTCGCCGTCGCCGTCGAACGCGAAGCCGATTTCCGCATCCGTTTCCTTGAGCGCGCGGATCACGTCCTGCAGATTCTCGGGGTGCGCCGGGTCCGGATGGTGGTTCGGGAAGTTGCCGTCGATTTGCGTGAACAGCTCGACCAGCTCACAGCCCATCGCCTTGAACAGACGCGGCGCAAGCTCCCCTGCCACGCCATTGCCGGTGTCGACGACGATCTTCAGCGGACGCCCGAGCTTCACGTCGCTCACGATGCGCGCCACATATTCATCGGCGATGTCGTACTTCGTGTAGCTGCCCTCGCCCGCGTCGAAACGCTCTGCAACGATGCGGTCGTAAAGCGCGAGGATCTGGTCGCCGTAAATCGCCTTGCCGCGCAGGACCATCTTGAAGCCGTTGTAGTCGGGCGGATTGTGGCTGCCCGTCACGACGATGCAGGAGTCCACGTTGCGCTCGCCGCCCACCAGCTTGAGCGGCACGCTCGCCGCGAAGTAGCCCACGGGCGTGGGCACCATGCCGACGTCGACCACGTCCACGCCGGCATCACACAGCCCGTCGGCCAGCGCTCGCGAGAGATCCGGACCCGAGAGCCGGCCGTCGCGTGCGATCACCACGGCGTCGCCGCCCTGCGCACGCACTTCGCTGCCGAAGGCACGGCCGATGGCGCGCGCGGTGTCGGTGTCGAGCGTCTTGCCGATCACGCCGCGAATGTCATATGCCTTGAAAATCGATTTCGAAATCATGTTAGGGCTCACGTCCAGATGGGGATTCGGGTCTATTCGTAACATGGATAGGCAGTTGTAAGCCTCCGGCGTTACGAAAAGTGGGATCCGTTACAAACTATAATTGCCGTTTTTCGGCAGTGGTATGCACCCATTTTAATGCTTCGCCGTCACCTTTTATCGCCAAAATATTCGTCAAAAATGGCGGAGAAATCGCGCATGCCGCGTGCCTGCCCCCTTTTTAGCGCCTCCCGCCGTGGCGAGGCCCAATGTTGAGCCTCAAGCGCTTTGGCAACCCCGACGTCGCCCGCGCGTTTGCAAACATCGCGTGGCTCGGCCTCGAGCGCGTCACGCAGATCGCGGTGGCCATCGTCATCAGCGGCGTGCTCGCGCGCTACTTCGGCCCTGACGTATTCGGCAAGTGGCAGTACGCCAACACGCTTTTGCTCGTGCTCGCGCCAATTACCTGGGTCTGCGGCGCCGAGATCCTCGTGCCCACCATCGTCAACCGGCCGCCGGAGCAGCTTGGTACCGTACTCGGGAGCGCGTTCGCGCTGCGCATCGGCGTGTCGGCGGCGGCGCTCCTCATCACGTGGGCCGGAATTGCGCTGGGCGTGACCGATCCGCTCGTCGGCGCCATGCTCGCCGGGCTCGCCGTGACGATGCTGTTTCGCGAGCCGTTCGTAGGCGTGATCAACGCCTGGCTGCAGAGCATGACGTACAGCAAGCCGCAATTGCTCGCGAGCATGACGACGGCTGTGATCAAGGCGCTGCTCGTCTACCTGCTCGCGCGCGCCGCGTTCGCGCCTGCTTCCTTCGGCTGGCTCTGGGCGCTCGAATCGGCGGCGATCGGCGCGGCGCTCGTGCTTTACTTCCGGCGCCGCCACGGCGGCAAGCTCGGCTGGCACGTGGACCGCGCGCTCTTCAAGCATTTCGCGAGCGCGGGCACCGTCTTCTGGCTCGGGCTCATTTGCATGTATCTGTTCCTGAAGCTCGACCGGCTGATGCTCGAGCGCACGATCTCGTTTGCTGACCTCGGCCGCTATTCGGCCGCGCAGCAGCTCAACGAAAACTGGATCACGCTCGCGCTCATGCTTTCGCAAACCATCGCGCCGGCCTTCGTCTACCGCGTGCAGCAGGCTACGCAACTGCGCCGTAACCTCGTACGCCTCTTCGCGATGACGGCCGTGCTGATGGTCGCGGGCGCGCTCGTGCTCGATGCGCTCGCGGGCTTCATCATCGGCCGCGTGTTCGGGCCGGACTACGAAGACGCGATCGGCATCTTCCGCTGGGCCGTGTGGCTGTCTGTGCCGGCGGGACTCGAAGCCATCGGCAACCTCGTCGTGCTCAAGTATCAGGCGAAGTTTGTGCTGCTCGCCAAATGGCTGCTCGCGCTCGCCGTCGCGTTCGCAGTGAATCTCATGGCGATCCCGCGGCTTGGCTCGTATGGCGCGCTGTGCGGCCTGGCGGCCGGCTATCTCGCGGCTGCCTGCGTGAACCTCTATTACATCCGCTTCAAGCTTGTTTCATGATGAATTCCGCCGCGCTCCCAGCGAGCGACGCACGCGAAGGTGCGCTCGCCGACGTCGCCGTACTTATGCCCGCTTACAACGGCCAGGACGACGTTGCGCGCACGCTTGCGTCGTTCAAGGAAGACGCAACGATCTACGCGCTCGTTGTCGACGATGGCAGCACGCCGCCGATCGTCGCGCCTGGTGTACCTGGCATGCGCGTGGAAATCTTGCGCATGGCGAAGAACGGCGGCATCGAGCGCGCGTTGCAGGCGGGCGTCGAGGCACTTGCGGCGCGCGGTTTTCGCTACGCGGCGCGTATCGACGCGGGCGATCTCGCCGCGCCCCAGCGCCTGGCAAAGCAGCGCGCGCGCATGCAAGCCGAACCGACGCTCGCGGCGCTCGGCACGTGGACCCAAGTGGTCAATCGCGCGGGCGAGCCGCTTTTCATGCTGCGCCCGAGCGCCGACGCGCGCGCCCTGCGCCGTACGCGCCTGTTGCGCTCGCCGCTCGTGCACCCTTCGGTGATGCTTCGCGTTGATGCTGTGCTTGCTGTTGGCAACTATCGTGTGCAATATCCGGCCGCTGAGGACCTCGACCTGTTTCTGCGACTGATGGAGCGCTATGAGTGCGCGAATCTGCCGGAACTCGGGCTCTACTACGAACTGAACGAAGGCGGCATTAGCGCGACCAAGCGGCGCCGGCAGATCGTCTCCACGCTGCGCCTGCAGTTGCGCTATCTGAACGTACTGAACTGGCGCGACTGGGCGGGCGTTGCGAAGAGCCTGCTGCACTTCGTGACGCCGTATCGAACTCTGCACAAAATGAAGCGGGCGCTCTTCACGCGCGGTGCTTAGCAACGCAAACCGTTCTTTCCTCCGCTGCCCGTCGTGTTCCCGGCACGGTCTATTGGGCTTTTTCGTTCCGGCGTGCTCCCCGCCGCCGGACCGAATAAGTACGTGCGAGAACCACGCCAACCATGGCAAGTTAAGCCAACAGAGACGTGAACTCATTCGCGGCTGATCCCGCTTCGTCGCGAGATGCGCAATGAAGGGCCCGCGTGTCGGCACTTCGGGCAAACAACCAACCTGCTCCAGTCAACCTATTCGCCTTCGCCCTCTTAGTTGATATGTATATCATTCGACTACGAGAACAAAATTGGACGACATGTCTTTTTCGACGTCCACGAATGATGTGTCGTACGTAGATGTCCAATCAAGCAGGGGAAACGCCAATAAGCAAGCGCGTGTGCGGTGCGGTGCGGTATATCACGTCATAAGTTGGATCCAGGATGGTTGTCAATGAAGCACACACGTTGCTATATCAACCAACTTGTTTTAAACAACACCTTACACACATCCCGGACGCCCCGGAATGAATGACATGCCACTTCTGGTTCTGATCAAGACACTGATGCGGGAAAGGGGGCTGCGCTTGACGCTCATGGCCGAACGACTCGGCATAGCGCGTCAGAACCAGGGCGCACCGCAGTCGGAGCGGCACGATGTGCGAAGTTGGACGCCGGATGGCGCGGCCAACATCCTCGACGCTGGATGGGTATTGGTGCCAGGTGAGAACCTTGCTGAGATTCATGAGGTCCTGACAATGAAAGGCGTAGACCCGTTCGTGCGTAAACAAGCACCCGTTGTCACTCGTTCGAGCCGATCCGCACTTTATGACCCGCAAGTCGCCATGGACCTGCAGGTGCGCTCATCGCCTGCGCTCGGGCCTGATCCAATCACATTAACGACCGCTGAGCGTCACGAGCTTGTGTGAGCAGCGCTACCGAGCCAGACAGCAACGGCAACGTGCAAGCCAGACTCAGCCGGGACGCACGAACATATAAACAATACGCAGGGCTAACGGTCTGATCCTCGTTTCGAGGAATGGTCACTAGCTCGATCAAAACAAACGGGGAGAGCACATCGTGAGCATCCAGCGACGTGAGACCATGACCTCAGGCGGTGAGCGGCACAAAGCTGAGTGGTCACCGCAGGCTCCCGAGCAATCCCAGCGAGAACTCGAGAGAGTCGTTCCTCAATACATGGACGCGCATCAGGACAATTCCAGCAAGACCAGATGCGGACATATTCTGCGTCTGCTCGGAATCCCGACAGGTTTTGGAGGCGCTGCCTTGGTGTTGTCGGCTTTCGACGTCTCAATGACCACGCAATCGCAGCCAGTCCTTCTTGTTGGCTTGCTGTGCGGCATTGGCGCGACATGCTACGGGATCGCAGTCAAGTGGCGCATCTTTCAACGGCATTGGTCGGTTGCGCTTTTTTGGTTCACGCTGACGCTTCTCGTGGAAGCCCTTCTCTATGTGGCCATGCCGGCTTCCACCCTACAGTGGTAGAGAACGGATACGGCGCCACCCCGAGTTCAACCGCGATCGCCAAAGACAGTGCAATGTCTACTCGCCGCTGCTGATTGGGGTGATCAAACGAAAGACGCATGTTTTTAGGCATCTTTCGATGTCTCGCGTGAAGAAATCAGACGCATTTTCACAACTCTAAAGAAATCGGGCGATCGTCATTTGCAATCGCAAAATGCTGTGGTAATGTTGCTCCACTTTCCGCGTCTCTGACGCATCGAATCGGCATGATAGCCGTGCCGATTGTTTGACTCAGACGTTGCAACAGTAACGACTTCCGTCGAGCTCCCTTGCACTGCCTGAAGAGTTTTTTAAAACGCCCAGGCCGACTCTCGTAGTCTGCGTAGCGATAATTGCTTCACCGCGTCTCTGACGCATCGGTTCGGCATGGTCTCCATGCCCATTGCTTGACTCGCACGTTGCAACAGTAACGACTTCGGTCGAACTCCCTTGCACTGCTGGAAGATTTTTTTAGACCGCCCAGGCCGGCTCTCGTAGCCTGTCTAGCGATAATTGCTTCAGCGCGTCTCTGACGCATCGATCCGGCATGGTATCCATGCCCATTGCTTGACTCGTACGTTGCAACAGTAACGACTTCGGTCGAACTGCCTTGCACTGCTGGAAGATTTTTTAAACCGCCCAGGCCGACTCTCGTAGTCTGCGTAGCGATAATTGCTTCACCGCGTCTGTGACGCATTGATTCGGCGTGGTATTCATGCCCATTGCTTGACTCGCACGTTGCAACAGTAACGACTTCGGTCGAATTGCCTTGCACTGCTGGAAGATTTTTTAAACCGCCTTGGCCGACTCTCGTAGTCTGCGTAGCGATAATCGCTTCACGGCGTCTCTGACGCATCGATTCCGGCGTGGTATCCATGCCCATTGCTTAACCACACTGCAACAGCGACGACTTCGGTCGAGTTCCCTTGTAGCGCTGGATGAGCCTTTTTGAGAACGCCTCCGGCACGGCGCTAGTAGTCCGTCCGGCGGAGACGTCTTCTTGGCTGCAGTTCGCTGCACGCCACCATGAAAACGCACGCGGCTTCATCTGCGCGTGGTCTCCCTGCTTGCGTTCGCAATGAGCGCGTATCCATGAAGTGCATTCGGCGCACCGCCCCTCCCCTGTCCGTCTGGACGACTCAGGGCGGAGGCGAAATGCCAATATGCGCGCGATCATATGCATCCTCTGATGCAGCGGCCGTCCCGAGTGACTCGCCACCTAGCCGTGGCACAGCCCGGTTTTGCACGGCATATCTAAAGGAATGAGCTGGGTCCCGGTATGACCGGAGTCATCAGCACGCCTCGATCGTCCGATTTCGGATAACCGTAGGCTTCCTTTGCGTCTTTGAATTGCTCGAGCCACACGAGCCCGTCGATCGTTTCGGTCTGCGACGCGCCGCTCTGGCGCACATCAATCCTTTCACACGCCCTCAAGCGCGATTTCGGTGCGACGTTTCTCGTCCGAATTCCGCCCACATCGTGCTCGCTCTCACGCGAGCCGTCATCGCCCACGTGCTGCATGCACACGAATGCGGTTGAACATCGATTGCGCCGCGACGCGGCGCGCGATCTTCATCCCGCCCCGGGCTCTCACTTCCAAGCGCGCAGACCTTTCCACCGGTGCCATCCGGGGACCCTCAGCTAAACCGCCTCTGCCCATCTTTTTGCACTTCCGAATCACAGCAGGTCAACGACGCACCCTCGTTGGCTCAGCTCAATCACGTGTCCTTTGCGGACACGTCGCCACCGTAACCGGTGGCAACAGGGTGCCCTCATGCGCGTCCCGCCCGCGCATGAGGCTCAGATACAGGCGGAAAAGCCAACACGGGAAAGGAGCCCTATGGGACGAAGATCAAGAGGCGTCAACCACGCCGCACAGATGAGCCGCGAAGCAGGTGGAAGCAAGGACTCACAGAAGCATCGTCGCTTGCACTGGAGCGAGTTCTCGCGTTTCGCGGCGCGCATCGGCCACACACTGGAAGCGGTAGACCAGGCGGAAGACTGGATGTTCGAATTCTTTGTCTGGTTCCTCGTCGCCGGGGCGATGAAGCCTGGCACGCTCGCGAACTATCGAGCGTCGCTCTCAGTGATTCAAGGTACGGCCGGACAGGATGTGTCCCGTTCAACCCGCAGCCGAGAACTCCAGCTCGAGCGTCGAGACCGGCATGGCAGGCATCGCGCGCGTACGCCGCAGGAATTTAGCGACCTGCTCGCCGCGGCCCAGGCGTTCGATAACGGCGTTGTACACGTGATTCGCCTGATGCGCTGGCTTGGACTACGCATGCGCGAGGCGCTCATGTGCGGCAAGTCACTGGAAACGTGGCGAGATCTGATCTTGCAGGGAGACCGGCGCTTGCCCATTGAGCGCGGCGCCAAGAACGGTCGCCCGCGTCGAACCGAAGTACTTGCGGATCACGTCGGCGAAACGCTCGACGCAATCAACGCGGCGCTGGCGTTCTGCCGCGATCGCGACTTTGAACTGGTGACCGGCTGCAATGACGATCTAAAGAGTGCCAAGTCTCGCTTGAAGTCGCGCTTTGAGCAACTGCCAATGCGCGGGCAGCTCGCGAGCCACAGCCTGAGATTCACTTATGCAGTCGACTTCGCCAACGCCGCGCTCGATCGCGGGGTACCGCCTGTCGATGTACTGACCCAACTCTCGGACCGGCTTGGCCACGGACCATCGCGGGTGAAGATGATCCTCGAGGTCTACTGCTGGCAGATCCGCCATCGGTTCCCCGAAAAAATCCAGTTGCCGAGCGACTTCGTTCCCCGCAAACAAACGAAGAGCCCCTCAGTGTCCGAAAGGACCGGCCCCGACAATCGATTCGCGGGTAACAGCGCAGCCCTCCGGCGGCGAAGGTCGGCACGCGGACGCCGATTTCAAACAAACCATGGAGGCAAACCCAGACGCGAACCACATTGATTCGCAGTACAAATAAACCATCACCACATCTAGACGCTACGAAGGAGAAAGACAAATGCTGGAAACACCACTCACCGCGCAAGCGCGCCTCGCGCTTAACCGATACAGCAGCGACAACCCCATCAGAACGCTGCTACCACTGTGGCGGCAGTTTGAAGACTTCCTGCAATCGCACAGCAGGATGCCCGCTTCCATCCTCGAAATTCCAGAGGACACGCTACGTGCGTACGCGAGCTATCTCGACTACCGGGACTGCCATGTCGATGACGCGCTAGTCGCTCTGAGCGCTGTGCTCCTCGTGTGCCTAAACGCAGGCTATAGCGGCAAGGTGCTGCGCACCATCGTGATCCCACGCATTCGTCGTCCCGTCGAGAACCGCCAGTGGGACGCGTTTCGCTTGCGAACCTACCAGCCGCTCGAATCCTCACAACTCGCCCGCAGTCGCAGACGCCGGGCTAAGCGCGAAGTATGCGCGCAGGATGCGGCTCGCCCCGACAACGCACCCATGTAAAGACCGTTCTTAACGCTTTTCACAACTCCACCTACAACCATCGAAGGAACAAAAATGACTCATCTGATTGTGGCTCACTTTCAAAGCTCGAACGGTGCCGCGCAAACCTTGGCAGCACAAATTCTTCACGCACAGACGGGAGGATTGCTCATGAACCCGAGTCTGCTCGGTGGGTCCAGCGAGCATGCAGGCAGCGCTCAACTGACGGACAGAGAGGATGCGCTTCAGGACCATTACTGCACCTTGATGACTTCCCGGCGCGGGGGAATTATCGACGTGTCACCTGAAGACCGGAAAGCGATGATCGCATTCATCCAGGCAAGGCGCGCTGTTCTTACCGAACTGAAAACGATCATTGTCTCAACGTCTGCGGACACCGCATCACAGCAGGCTGCCGTAGAAACGCTCGCGGAAATAGGTGCGGCGGGTGTGGCTCCGTCCTGCATCCGGATCCTCTTTACCGACGTGCCAGCGAACGCCGCCTTCGAGGACGTCTACCCCATCGTCGCCGAATATGCGCGTGAGACTGAGATCACGCTAGTGCCCGAGGCGACGCTTCCGGTATCGACATCTTTTGCGAAGGCTCAGCAATTCAAGATGCCGATCGCCGCTGTCTTGAACCGCGCGGTCGATTTCGAAACCGAACTGACCGCGGCGCGACTCAATGGTGCGCCCGAGAAAATCATGCACGGTCTCGCTCACAAAGTGATCGCGCAGCGCGATCTTCTCGACACGGCGGGTGCGTTCAAACGCGCCGCTGAGGCGCTCGGACTACCGTGCATTTCGCAAGAGGAATGGCGTGCGGAGTTCGCTCCAACGACAAACCGCAAGCGCGCGAGGAGGCCGGCACTCGACTAAAGGTCATCCATGAAGACGGATCAACGGTGCACTTCGCACTCAAGGCCCGTTGAGCCGCGCAGCCAGTTGTTTTGAGGCCCACGAGAGCTCCGTAACTACGCCACTCGAGCGTGCATGAGAGCACTGGCTGCGCATCCCGTATTGACACTGCAGCGCCGAAACGGCGCCGGTGCAATTGGATAAGCTGGTTCCCACATCGTTTCGTTGAAATATAGGGATATCGCAATGAACAAGTTCCGACAAATGACGTCTGAGATTGACCGCAAGGCCCTTGTAGAAGCTATCGCTCGCGCTCTCGGTCTTCGCTGCGAGCCGCTACCACCGCTCCTCACCGATGCCATCGCTCTGAACAGCACACTCGCGCGCGTGGCCAGGCGCATTAACTTCGAAACGCATATGTACGAATGGGCGACAAAGGCCAAATCCCTGCGCATGTCGTCCGTATACTTGCGTCAACACGCGAAGCTGAAGAGTGCCGTGGTCTGGCACCGGTCGGCCTCATGGGGAAGCTTGGCTTTGAAGTTGCTGCGGCCCCTCGCCCCAGACGAAATTGATGATGGGAACTGCGACGCACTGCAGCTCGAGTTCTTGCTCAATGCCCTTGCTGAAGATCCCCTGATGCTAAGTAGTCGCCGCGATGGAACATTCCAGCACCTGCCAGTCGACATTCTGCTGACCCAACGAATCAATGAATATTTTCACGAATACTTCGGTCCTGGCATGGTGCATCCGTTTGAGGGTCACCACTTCGTGCAGGGTTGCGTTCTCTATATATTTTGCGACGCAGGCAACGCAGCAGTGCGCGCAGGCGTTGCGACTGCGCTCTCCCGGGTCATGAGCGCGGAGCTTGATGCGGAAATCGTATCGCTGGTACAGGAGGCCCGGCGCACTCATGAAATAACGCGACCGCATTGAGCATTTCAACGGGGACTCCGCTGTCGGGCCTGGTACCAGAAAGTAGGTAGGACGGCGTTGAAGAACGCGCTTCCGGTAAACGCGACCCGCTGTGTTTCGGCGGAGTTCCCCGCTCTGGATTCATGACAAGGTTCGTCTGCCGCCTTGCCACTACACCAGCTTTGCAGTGCGGACTTCATAGGGGGAAGATCAGTTCCACAGCGAGTTCACGCGTGTTGCGCTGTGCGCCGATCCGGGATCCGACCGCAACGCCCCCCCCCATGGGAGACCGGCCAACGTTTCTCGCCTGCACCGCTCGCCGGACGGCGAGTGGGTCATCGCTGCGGAAACTCAACAGAGCGCAAGGCAACAGTGACGTCCTCCAACGTAACGGTACTTGAACCGTCACGCAGATACCGCAGAGCAGCGAGATCAAGGATTCGTTTCAGGACGGCATCGGTATCCGAGAGAAAACGATCCTGCAACACGCGCGCTGCGACTTCGGTCGTATGGCGGGAGATTGGGAAGGCGGCGTAGACCGCCATCGTTCTGAGTCTTGTACGGACATATGAAGCGATCCAGTTGTCCCGTTGATCAATGCATCCGATCGCCCAACGGCGGCAATCGACACCAACCGCTACCTCCTTGATCTCTTCCGCATCTGGGGATTCGACATTCGTGTGTTTGGGGGGCCATTGATCTCCGTGTCGTGCGTGCATGGGTCTCTCTTGACTGCATCCGCAATCGGTACAAACGAGATCCTGGCCATGCTCGCCTCGAAGCGCTTCGTCAAACTTCATCTCAACTCTCCAGATTAACGAGGTTAGCGATCGCCTCTTTACTGAGGACATTCGCCAAGCCAGTATTTCCCGAATATCGCAAAGTCAAGTCTGCGCAGTAGAACATCCTCAGGATGCCTGGAAGATTCAATCCGGAAGACCACGCGCGAGCGTGGCGCCAATCACAATGCCCAATGCATGAGCATAGATAGCGGCCCCGGCGATCTCATGGAGTCGCAACGTTCAGTGCCCCTCGTTCGCATCGCAACGCGCGAAGCCACGCAGAGACATGTTAGCCGCGACAAGCAGGAGCGGATCCGCACCCGACCGACAGGTCAAGCGCATCGTCGAGTTCGACGCGCTCTACCCGTAGTCGGCGAGCAGGATTTGGATGCGGTCAAGCGCACGGACGCGTACATCTTTGAAGTTGTATTCTTCGCATGGGTTCGAGAACATCATGCGCATGAAGTTCGCGCCATACGAGAACTCGTGCGCGCATACAAGAGCAACTGGCCGAAGCGGTACCTGGACACCATGGCGACGAGTGAAGGTGGCTTCGCAATCGTGAGAATCGCAGACACTTCGCAGTAACGCTGATGCTGGAAATTGAATCGCTCCTGCACTAGTCTGTATGGATCTGTCATAGCAATGAATGGCACGACCGCAACCTGGTGCTGATGGTGAATCTCAGGGTATTTGCCGATGCATCCGCGCGCAATGTCAAGCGCTCATCGAAGGCGCTGCATTGCGGCATAGGGTGACGGGTCGTCGGCGTCGGTCTTTTGTCGAAGTTCATAGAAGTAGAACTGCAAGCCTGACATGGAGAAACCCATGAAGTGCATGCGATTTCGACACATACGCGCTATCAGTTACGCGGCGCTGCTGGCATTCAGCGTCGAAACGCACGGGCAGTCGCTTGAAACACAGGCCGCAGAGGCCGACCAGGCGAACATAAAAGCACTACGCACCGAAGTCGATCAGCGCCTCAAGGAACTCGAGGCGCTCAAGCGCAAACTCGCGGACGAAGAGGCAAACTTTCAGCAACTCAGCCGTAGACTGAATGCTAGCCAGCTTGACACGAGGCGCGCCACAGGCGGCACCGACGTCAACGGCATGCCAGTGGGAGCCGCTGCAACCGGTGGCGCGACTGCCGCAGTGCAGGCAGTTCAGGCCGATCAGGCTGCGCAAGCCGGCGCACCCGCGAACGCGCAATCCGGCGGCACCACTCAAGCAGACCAGAACGCAGGCGCCAATGCCGGCAACTCGGCCCAGCAAGGTACGCCATCCACGCCGGTCGGCCAGGCCCCCGTCGCGGACACCCGCCCACCCGCCGTCGCGCCGATCTTCGACCAGCCCGGTGTGCTCACGCCACGCCATACGTTCGTCGTCGAGCCGTACTTCCAGTTCGGCTACGCGTCGGAAAACCAGATCTCTCTCGTTGGCTACACGATCATTCCGGCGCTTCTGATCGGGCTCATTAACGTGAACGAGGTGAAGACGACAACGCTGACCGGCGGCGTCGCATTCCGCTACGGGATTACAAACCGGATGGAGTTCGAAGTCCGCGTCCCGTACGTGTACCAGTGGAACGATGTTGTCGCACGCGAGCCCTTCGCTGGCACGGCCGCAAACACCACAATCAGCAGTAGCGGCCACGACATCGGCGACGTCGAAATGACGCTGCGCTATCAGTTTAATCAAGGCGGTCCGGACAAGTTCTACTATGTTGGCTGGCTGCGCTTCAAGACAGCGACGGGCAAGAGCCCGTTCGACGTCGTGACCGATTGCGTGGTGTCGTGCGTGGCAAGCACGACAGCCAACACGGGCCTGCCGCTGCAGCAACCGACCGGCTCAGGTTTCCTCGCGATCCAGCCAGGCCTCACGTGGCTGTTCCCGACGGACCCGGTCGTGTTCTTCGGCAACTTCAGCTACCTGCACAGCTTCGGGAAGGACGAGAGTCTCACGCTGCTCAACGGCGTGACGGAAGCGCTTGGCAAGATTCAGCCGGGCGATATCTGGGGATTCAATATCGGCATGGGCCTCTCGTTGAACGAGAAGGCGTCGGTCAGTATCGGCTACGACCAGAGCATCGTATTGCCGACCTCGCAGAATGGCCAAACGGTGCCCGGCTCAGTGCGCGTCGTCCTCGCCACGCTGCTGATCGGCTACTCGTACCGCCTGTCGCCGACGACCACGCTCAACTTCTCGATCGGCGCCGGCCTCACGCGCGACACCCCGGACTTGACGCTCACGTTGCGTGTGCCGATGTCCTTCTGACCACGCCGAGACTTGCGCGGCCGCGACGACGATGTACTACCGCGACTAGCGAGGACGTACCACGCCGGCGAGTGCGCTATTTATCGTGGACAGGAAGTTCGTCGCCTTGAACGCGCCAAGCGAGTTCACACCCGCGTTGATCGTCGTAAGCGCCTGTATCTGCTGATTGTTCAACGAGTTCTGGATCACCGCACCGGTCAGTCCGGGCAGCGCCCCTTGCTGCACGGAGTTGTGTGGTCCGACCTGTACCAGCGCTGCGGTGTTCGCGCTCGCGAGCATCTGCGCCTGCTGTGCCGTCATGTTGGCGATATCCGGAATGTTGAAGCTCGTCTGCGCAACAAGATTGCCGTTCACGAACGCAGCACGCGATATGCCGAACGACACCACCAGACCGGATGGCAAGTCGAACCCGCCGCGCATGTCGTCCAGCCGGCTCTCGCTCACCGCCACGAGATCGGCGGACGCCCACGCCGGGTCGGCATCGTTCGCACCGGCTTCAGCCGCGGGCATCGCGACGTACGCGGCGTCCGCCTGCACCGTGTCGGGTGCGTCTTGTCGCTGCGTTGCCGCGACTTGTTGCGGGGGCACGACCTCGTCATCCATTGCATCCGCCGCGTCTTGCGGCGCGCTCTGCGTCGTCATGACCAGACCGGTCGCGATTGCCGGCGAATCGCCCATGGCCGCGCCTGTATCGAACGAAGACATGCTGCTACATAGCACTGTGACAACGCCGGCCAGTTTCAGGTGTCCGGATTTCATCGCTAGCCTCAGAATTGACCTGGACCGAGTTTCGGTACGACCACGTTGAACAGGCTGTCATGCGGAATGCCGGTATAAAGCGGCGCGTCCGGTGCGACATGCCAGTCTCGTGCATCGTTGAAGCTCGCCATTTGACGCCTGTTGTGAATGACGAACACGATGTGGTCCTGCCACTTTTCGTCAAAACTCTCCCGCGACATCGCGCGCGTGCCGGTGGCCGGATCGCCGACCAGCACACGGCCGTTGCGCACCCCCTTGATCACGACGAAGTGGTGGTAGCCGTGTTCGACGATCAGAACGATCGCGGGCGTGTTCGTTTCGCTAAGCTTTTCAAGCGGCACTTCATAGCCGTCGGCTTCAAAGCCACGCGACATCAGGAAGTTTCGGATATCGAGCAGCGAGAAACCTTCCCGGCGAATCTTGTCCTGATTGCCGTTCTGGAACATTTCGACGAACGCCTGCTGCTCGGTCACCGGAAAATCGTATTGATACGTCAGCAGTGTTGCCACTGCCGCCGAACCGCAACTGAAGTCGTATTGCTGCTTGATGGTCCGCTTGAAGCGGGCTTCCTTCAAGCTCGTCACATGCAGCGAGTAATACCCGCCCGACGGGTCAGTGACGTCGATGGGGTCGGCGTGAGCGGCCGGCAAGCAACAGCTGAACGCGAACGCGAGATACGCTGCAACGTGTTTCATCGCCTAGTTCCCGAAGCGCACGTTCAACACCGTCGCGTTCTGAATCAGCACATTCGAACCAGTGTTCTGGATGACGGTCGGCAATCCGCTCGAATTCGAGAACGATCCGTCGCTGATCGCATTCGAGCCCGTCACCACACGGTTCGCAACGTTATCCGCAACCGTGCCGTTCAAAAAATTCTGGCCGACCAGTGCATCGCCGCCTCGCAGGCCGTCCAACTGATCGGAATTCAACGCAACCCCAAAGCTCGCATCGTGAGCAGGCTGCGTGTCCGTCGTGGACGTTGCCGGCGCCGTTTGCGCAACCGATGATGAACTATCCGCAACGACTTGCGTTGCGGCGATCGAGCCGACAGGTGTGGCACTCGTCTCACCGGCATTGACGGCTACAGGTAGTGATCGAGATTCGAGCGACTCGGCGGCGGCCGCCTGAGCGATCAGGCCAGACAGCACAACCGCAAAAGGCATGACCAGCTGCGCAAACCGTTTTTGCGCTTGCATGGTTGTCTCCTTACCCTCTGTGCGACGCAAAGCAACCGGCGCAGAAGGCTCGATAGCTGCTTGTTTCGTCATGCAGCTTGCAGGGCGGGTTGCAACGAAAGCGCGCTGACCTCGTCCGCATGACGACGGGACGACTGCCGTGAGGCGCAACTGCGCACCCCACGGCAAATCGCACGACCTACTTCAACAAGCGCCGTTGCGCCTAGTGGCCGACGTTCAGGTTGGCTTGGACGGTCACTGCCTGCTGGATCAGCGAGGCCATACCGGTGTTCTGGCTCATGACCGTGATGCCTGCTGCGCCTGATGCCGCACTGCCCATGGTGTTCGACATGTCGAACGAGCCCGCATCGACTGTAACGGTTCCGCCTGCGCCGCCTGCACCGCCAACTGCGCCGTTGCCAGTGCCACCGTTGCCAGTGCCACCCGCGCCGCCCGTGCCCATTGCACCGACCGCGCCACTGCCTGCGGTTGCGCTGCCGTTGCTGGCCATCGTCGACGAACCGCCATTCGAAGCGCTGCCGCCAACTGCCGAGCCACCCGCGCCGCCGTTGCCAGCGGTGGCGGTTGCTGTGCCGCCCGCACCGCCGGTGGACGAGCTTGCTCCGCCGGTCCCCGAGCCTGCTCCGCCCGAAGCCGTCGCCGCGCCGCCCGAGCCAGCGCCGCCAGTGCCGCTGCCGCTGCCGGTGCCGCTTCCGACTGCGGTGCCGGAGCCGGAGCCGGCGCCGCCGGAGCCTGCCCCGGTGTTCGAAGCCGTGCTCGCGCCAAGGGTAGCCGAGCCAGAACTCGCTGACGAGCTACCCGAACCGCCAGTACCCGTACCCGAACCCGACCCCGAACCGCCACCCCAACCGCGACCGCTGGCGCTGCCACCTACACCGACCGATGCAGCCAGTGCGCCGCCGCCTGAGCCTCTTGCGTTGCCACCAGAAGAGTCGGCCGAGCCAGCCTTGGTATGAGCGTAGGCATCGCCGCCATTGGCGCCCGTCGCGGCGTAGCCGTCGCCAGCCGTGGAGCCCCCGTTGGACGCAGCACCTGCGGTCGCGCTGCCGTTCCTCGCGTTGCCACCGCTGCCGCCATCACCACCGGAGCCGGAGCCGCCGGCGCCGCCCGTGCCGCCTAAGCCGTAGCCGCTACCGCCACGGCCGCCTTTGCCACCGCTGGCGTTGCCCCAATTCTGGGCGACGTTGCCGATGTTGGAGACCGTGACGCCGGACACTGCACCGTCAAGCTTGCTGAGCGCAACAGCCTTGCTGGTGTTGTATGCGTCCGCGTAACTACCTTCGTTCGCGTTACTGCCTGTGGTGCTCTGCTGCGCTGACGACGCGCTAATGCTCGACGAATTCGATCCGATTTCGGTTTTCTGGTTACAGGACGTACTGCCGTCCTGGCATGGGTTTGCCATCGCGTAGCCGCTGAAGCCAAAGGCGAGGATCGCAGCGGACGCTAGTATTGTCTTGCGCATAAGAACCTCCTGTTGAGCCGGGGGGTGGGTTGGCAAAGTGCACCAATCCGCCGCCCCAGTTGCATAGGCGGTGCCACGCGCGTAAGACTTTGAATTAAAAGGGGAAATTTCAGATATTGGGATGCGGCACTTTGTGTAAGTGCTTCCACTCGCGCCGTATGTTTCTCAAATGCAACATAGAAACGCGCATTGCACCGATTTCAGCGGACCAGCAGGTCAGGAAAGTTCTTTAGATTCAGTTCGATATGTGGCTTTTCTAAAGTCGATTAGAGGACCTGAAAAACGTATCTATTTTGATGCATCCAAAAATCGCTTCGGGGTCTATTGCTTCGGCAGCGGACTCGGCTTGTCGGCCTAAAGGCCTTGTCCGTGCTATCTCTAGCTCTTTTCCGCCACTGCGCTAGAGGTAAAAATGGACTGCCTGAACATCTGCGAAAACGTATCTTTTACGCGTCCCCACATCGCAAATACCAAATACCATCTCAACCAATGTCCAATTATATGAAGTTTTCTTGTCGATGAAGTATACGTTTTGCACATGCGAATTTTAACAAGAGCGCGCATGCATTCTGTTGGGTTCCACACATTTCAGAACATCTTGGCCTCGAGTTTCTGCACTGCACGAAAGAATGGATTGAGGTTGAGTTGTGCCGCTGCGCGGGTGGCTGAAAACAAGTGCCACTGGACACACTGTTGATTGCTTCGGGATCCTTTCTTTATCTACATTGACGGCGGCATACCACGTGTTTTCGCACAGCGCTGGACAATGCCATCGGTTGGCATCGTGCAGCGCAGCACCGAAAGTCGTGCGCGGTGGCGGAGGGAAAACTTGGTCGACGACCCTATAACGGAAGAGCGCAAACGCCGGGTTGGAGATTCGCAACAGCGATAAAACGCGGAGGTTGCCTGCAAACGTCTCGCCGCCACATCGTTTTGTTCTCCAATACAACGACACTCTCTCTTCGTCACGAGTCGTGGAGGTAGCCATCGTGACATTTACGTGACATCGGTTGCCAGATGATAGCGAGAGTAGATTGCGCAATTCGCCCTCTCGAAGGAGGCATCGCGCCCGGAACAATCGACTTAAACGGCTACGCCATGGGCCGACAGTATCGACAACGTCTGGCCGTTGCTCCACTCAGGACAGTTCCAACGTACTCGAGTCGACCATGCACCGGCCAACCGACCGCCTGCCTACGGTCTTGCGGGTGATGTCGAGCTTGGCCCCCGATCTGCGGGCGCGTCCAGTCAACCAAAGATCCAACGCACGAAAGGTACCGAAAATGCACAAGGCCGCGCTCGAAGACGCGGCCTTGATTGAATTCGATAGCCTAAGCTGGCACAGCAGTCGTTCGTTTAGTCCCAACGCGAGCGGCGCTCACGATCTGCCTCACGGCCCTTTTTCACCATATAGCCACCGTAGAAGTAGACGACCAACGCGACACACAGCGTAAAAAGTCCAATACCCATGCTCATTCTCCGTGGAGTGGAGGCACTCCGTTCGCACGTTCATGGTCTGCCTTGCGACCGCTCCGGTCCAAAACCGAGGCAAACGCAGCTACGTATGAAGGCGACGGTCTAGGCAGCAATACTCCGGCCCATCATCGTTTTCCGTCAGTAGACGATAACACGGTATAGAGTAGCACTGTCCACTTACCGCGGCCGCAAGCGGCTCGCACGTTCCACCTCACGGCCCTTCTTCACCATACGGCTACCGTAAAATGAGAAGGTCAACGCAATAGCCAGAGCAAAGAGTCCAAAATACATGATTATTCTCCGCGGACTAGATGTCCTCTTTTGGCACGTTTGCTGTCAGCCTTGCGACCATTTCGGTCGATGATCATGCCAATACCGCACAGACCCAACGCAACGATCATCGCAACAATGCCGAAACCCATATTCAGTCTCCGTTGTATCGGCGGGTTCGACGTTCACGATCGGCCCTGCGACCGTTTCGGTTCATCATTAAGCCCAACGCGGCAAGTAAGATAGCGACTCCCAGTGCACCAAAGCTCCAGCCCATCGTTGCTCTCCAGCCGTAGGCAGTACCAGTTTTAGGTTAGCACGGCAGCGGCGCGCATCCACGGCCATTATTAGCCACCCTAACCTGTTCTTCGATCAGTGCGCGAATCCGGTCGCAACCGCCGCGATGCGTCCAGTGTAAAGCGCTCGCCAGCTTTTACCTTTGACAGTCACTGAAGCCGCACGTGCGTGCCCCGGTGCCAAGCATCGAACCCACGAACGAACCGCCAAGAACGGACAGTTGAGGCTCACACTGCCGTCGTCCGTTCAGTCCGAATGCGAACGTCGTTCACGATCCGCCTCCCGTCCCTTCCTCGTCATATAGCCACCGTACCAGCAGATGGCCAACCCAACAATCAAAGAAAAAATGGCGAAGCCCATAGTCATTCCCCGTGGAGTGGACACCTTCTGTTTGCACGGTCGCACTCAGCGTTGCTGACGAACGCGATCCGTGATCATGCCAAGACCGCACAAGCCCAATGCAACGTAGATCGCGGCAAGGCCGCAGCCCACGTTCAATCCCCGCCGTCGGGGCGCCGTGTATTTGCACGTTCGCTGTCGGCTTTCCGACCGTTGTGGTTCATGACCAAGGCTAGTGCGCTGAACGCAGCGCGACAGCCACTGCGAAGAAACTCCAACCCATCGTCATTCTCCTTTCGCAGATGACGCCGAGATATAGAGTATCACGGCGACGGTGATGCCCTACCTCGGCGAAAACTTCGGCCCTATTCTGTTTGGCGACGCGTACCGAAATCCGGGGGTGCCGGCTGCCGCGAGTGTGGTGCGTTGCTCCCGGCGCGATGTGAGGAGCTCGCTAGATCAAAGCCGGCGACGGTGTTTCCTTCTGCTTCGAGCCACGTCTTCGTGGCCCGCCCGCATCGTCCGGACTTACATAAACATGCGCCGACACCGGAAAAGCAGGGAAAATGCGACTCGTATCAGATACAGGAATCCGATCGCCCAGCTAAATCCAACACTGCCAACGGTAAATAGAAACTTGCCGCTCTGTTGCATTCCTTCCGCGTAGAACCACACTCCGAGGAACGCGAGCAGATAGCAGGCCACTGCGATCGCTGCACGACGCACAAGCCAGTGCAAGCTCATGAAACCTCTCGCAGCCCTCTCGAATCTTTCCATCATTCGTCCTCCGAGCGGTGGCGTGCGTCGAAAAGAATGCCACCGAGTTTCCAGCCGGCGATCGCAACCGCGGCCAGGGCCGCGAGGTAGACCCAGGAAAGAAGTTCGCCGAGACGTTGTCCGTGCAGGATGGCAAAGAGGCGTTCATATTCCATGTCGATAATTTCCTTGACGTAGATGCCCGGGTGCACAGCACGGCGCGCTGCGTCACCCGGGTCTGAACTCATCCTTTCACGCTCGTGGCAAAGTCAAGTTCGCGCATCTAGTCGAAGTAGGCCGCCAGTTGCTTGACCAGTTCTTCGCTGAACTCCGGCGGCAGGTGCGCCGTATCATCTACGCTCAGAGTCTGGAAACCTTCGGTCGCGATCGCGTCGTTCGCTGACAAGCTCGACGGCGTGGGGTGCACCGACGTGGGCAACCCGGATCCCAGGCGTAATGCTCGCGTACGCTGCATCAACTCTTCACGAAGGTGCGCCTCGGCGAGCGACCTGAATACCGTTGCTCGCTCGCGCGCCGAAGTACAGCGATTCAGTCGTTCGTACAGCAGCGGCGACACAAGCGGGTTGATCGTGATCTCCATCTTGATGTTGTTCATGCCGCCCCCCGTTCACGCGCAAGTCCAGCTTCGCCAACGAGCAGGAATCCGTGCGCGTTTGCGAGGCAGGCTGAGTCGATCAGTTCGATGACAGCACGCGGGAACTCCTTTAGCTGTGCAGAATAGGTTTCCATGTTGTGAAGCGACAGGCCCAACACAAGACGCTCGATGTGGGTGACACCGGCGAAATGAAGCGCGCCAAAAAGCAACGCCGCATAGTTGTCGGTCGACACATAGTCGTCCGCGAGCGCGCGGCCTGTCCTGCCGTAAGCTGCGGTGATCGGCACATCGGGACCAACTTCGTATTCGATGCCCTCGATTGAGATCATTGCGACCTTGCGTGTGAAAAGCACGCTCACACCGTAATCTGAAAGTGCGCGGCTCGCGGCCAGCGGAGCGAGCGAAGGAAATATGCCGGTGGTAACTGCGCCCCTCGTAGCGCGGTATGCGTACTTCGTATTGCCGTAGCCGACGTCAACGGCGAAGACGGGAGTTTTCAAGTTCAGTGTCCTTGAGCGTGGTGTTGACAGGGTTGCGCGAAAGTCGGAGACGAGCTTTATCTTCGCTTCGATTTCCTATCGAACTCCGACTTTGCTGCATCCAGTCTATCGAGCACGACGAGAGAGAAAGTCGGTGAATGGTCACAAGAACAGGGGGGCTTTTGCTCGCTGTCGCCGGCCTTTCGCGCGATAGTTGGCACTACCTGCCGCGCCACTGGAGCACGGTGACCGCGCTTCACACTCGCGCAGGTTCATTTCAATCGAATCAATCCCAAAGATTCATGGGGCGGCTCTACCCATACCGCAGCAGCATCAAATCATGGGCAACCCGATATCCGCGAGACGACCGGTCGCAGTCAGAGAAAATCAAGGCGGCACGGGAACCCGCCGGTACGAGACGGGCACGCGGCCGGTCTCCGGATCTGTTGAAAGGTTGAAAGCGGGACAGCTGGCGAGATAGCCGATTGTTTTTGATCTTCTATCGACGGAGCAATAGCCGAAAGCTCCACAAAAACTGCATCATTCCGGGTTTAGGCGTTTAGGCGCCTAAACAGGTTCTCCGCAGAATGGCGCGCGTCGTGCCGAAAGCGCGCCCATCTCCTCGCTTACCTAAAGCGCTCGCGAAATGCTAATAGCCTGTAACGCAACGCCAACCGCCAAGCCTCGCACGCACGCACGCACGCACGCAAGATATTGAGATCCAATATGCTCTTCGGGCTAACCGGGCACGGCGGTAAGCGAGGAAATGATCCCCGCCTGCTCGGCGATGGTTTATTTGCGCTGCCGAGAGACACGGTACGCGCTGCAGGCGCGGTAGTCGGCCGATACCCGCACGGATGAGCAAACTCGTAGATTGCTGGTTGGCAAATTGACGCTTTCGTCTCCGCGTAGTGGCTCGGTAGCCGACATAGACTTAATTGGTTCGTATCAGATCGCGCGTTTCATCTCGAAAGTTAGTTTTTGGGGCGAATTACCTGCTCTAGATTAGATAATGAAGACCAAACTTCCTCGTCTCTAGATGATTAAATCAAATATCGCAACGATTACGTTTAGGCGCCTAAACGAAAGCACTCCGTCAGGCTGGCTTTTTCTTTTAAAAACAATAACTTATCCAGAAATGCAAGGTGTGAACCATTTGAACCAACGGTGGTGCCGTCTACGAGCCGAAATTCCCCGTCAAAAGCTTCACGGAAGCAGCGCCATTCCGGCTTTAACCGTTTAGGCGCCTAAACCATCGGACCGCTGAAGTTCGTAATGGCGAATCACGTCGACAGGGCCAGAACTTCTCTACAGCCACCGCAGAAGGACTGGCAGCAATATTGGCACGACGAACGCCGTGAACACGCCGTTGAGCCCCATGCCGAGGCCCGAGAACGCGCCCATTTCCTCGCTCACCTGAAATGCGCGCGCAGTACCAATACCGTGCGAAGCGACGCCGATCGCAAAGCCACGGACCTCGGTCTCACGCACGCGAATCACGTTGAGAATCCAGCGCGCCGTCACCGCGCCGAACACGCCCGTCGAAATCACGAGCACAGCCGTGAGCGACGGGATGCCGCCAATCTTGTCGGCAACGGCCATGGCGATCGGTGTGGTGACAGACTTCGGCGCGAGCGAGGCGATGGTCTGGTGTGAGGCGCCGAAGAGCTTCGCGACACCAACCGCCGACACGATCGCCGTTAGCGAGCCGGCAACGAGGCCCCCGAGCAACGGGAGCGCGCCGCGTTTGAGCTTATCCCACTGACGATAAAGAGGGAGGGCGAGCGCGACCGTTGCCGGGCCGAGCAGGAAGTGCACGAATTGGGCGCCCTCGAAATACGTGCGGTACGGCGTATCCGTGATCTTGAGCGCCGCGACAACGAGCGCCACGGCGATGAGCACCGGGTTTGCGAGCGGATTGTGCCTGGCACGCGCGTAGATATTGATGGCGATGAGATAGGCGACGAGTGTCACCGTCAAGCCGAGCAGCGGCGTGGCGGCGAGATAGACCCAGATCGCGTCGAGCTTCGTTGTCGGCAGGTGGCCGTTCACGATGTGCCCTCCCCCGCCGTCGCGTTCCGCCGCTGACGACGCAGCAGTGCGCGCGTGACGAGCGCCGTCACCGCGATACCGAGCGTCGTGCTCACGACGAGGCTCGCGATCACGGCGAGCGCCTCGCCGCGCACCGCCTGCGCGGACACCATGATGCCCACGCCCGCCGGAATGAATAGCAACGAGAGATGGCGCAGCAATTCGAGCGCCGTCGGCTCGATGGCCTCGGCGGCAGCGGGCCGCATCAACGCGAAAGCGAAGAGGAGCAGCATGCCGATCACAGGACCGGGCACGGGAAGCGAGAACACGTAGGACACGCTCTCGCCGAGACACTGGAATATCAGGAGGGCGGCAAGGGAACGAAGCATGGCTGAGGGTCGGGCGAGGCTGGAAACATGCGCGGCGCGCGAAGTGTAGCCAACGGCGAGCGAGGCGCAGCGATTCGTCATACCAGTGGATGATTCGCCCCCTTCTCGTGCGCGCTGTAGACTACGCACGTTACGTTCGGTCCCGATTTTTATCGGGCCGTTGGTGATCACCTAAGTGCTCCCGGAGCATCGGAGAAGTATCGAGCGAGGAACATCTATGCGTACAATAGCCGGTTCCGCCTCACGCTCAGCTCCCACAAAGCTGCGGAGTGAGGACGCAATACGGGGACGACGTGCAAACAACCCGCCCTTACATACAACAGCAGTGTAGCGATGCCCACAGCAGTTACGATTGATTCCCGACGCACAGTGCCCGGCGACTGGCTGACCGCAGCTTTCCTGCTCGCCTTTCCCTCTATCGCCATGCTCGTGCAAGGCGCTTCGAGTGCCGTATCGATTGGCGCGGGCGTCATTGCACTGGCGGCGCTGATCCGGCGGCCAACTGGCGCTCCCTATGGTTATGCGCCGCTTGAGCGTCACTCACTCGCGTTTTGCATCGCACTGTGTGGCCCTGTTGCCGCCGTGGCCCTCAGTACGATCTCGCATGGGCATCCTTTGCTCCGGACCTGGGATTCGCCGTCGCGGTTCCTGCTCGCGATCCCAATTTTTCTGGCGCTGCGACGTGCGCCACAGCGCATCTTCGTCTGGGCGGACCTCTCCTTTACGCTGGGCGCCCTGTCCGCGCTGGCGCTGGCCCTCTTCATGCCGCGCGATTGGGGCGACGGCCGCATCGGCAGTGCGTTCCTGAACCCGATCCATTTTGGCGATCTCGCGCTCGCGCTTGGCGTGCTGTCGGCGATTGCACTCAACTGGTGGCGTAAGGATTCGGCGCTCGGGCGCGCATTCAAGATCGCGGGACTGTTTGCAGGCCTCGCTGCCTCCCTGCTGTCCGGCGCGCGCGGCGGCTGGGCGGCAATTCCGCTCGTAGCCTTGCTGATCGTGTGGGAGCTCGGCCGCAACAAACCGCTCCACTGGAAGTTGCTGATGCCCGTGGCCGTCGCGCTCCTGCTCGGTCTCGTGTACGGGCTTTCGGGGACAGTGCGCGACCGCGTCAACGATGTGTCATCGAACCTGACTCAGTACACGCAAGGCCATCGCGACACGTCGGTCGGCATCCGTCTGCAACTCTATGAGGCAGCCTCCACACTGATCGCCGAACATCCGGTGCTGGGCCTCGGCGGTGACGGTTTTCGGGACAAAATGGCCTCAATGGCGAAGCAAGGTGCAATTACCCCCACCGCGGCGGCGTTCGGCGAGGGCGAAGTGCATAACCAGCTGCTCGCCTACATGGCCAACTACGGGATTGTCGGCGGTCTCGCACTGCTCGCGATCTATATCGTGCCTGCCGTCTTTTTCGCGGCAAAGCTTAAATCCGCATCAAGGATAGCGCGGCGTACGGCGCTCATGGGGGTGTCCTTCGTCCTGATGTTTTTCGTCTTCGGACTGACGGTCGAGACTTTCGACCTGAAGAGCACGGTTTCTTTCTACGCGACCATGCTGGCTGTTCTCGCGGCGATCGCGGAACGCACGGATGTCAAATCCGGCGCTTTGTAGCGTGAAACGCCGGGCACCGCGGTGCGCGAGGCAATTCGTGCCCGGTAAGTTTCACGCGGGATGTAACGGCGACGCTCTTACAACCACTGCAGAAGGACTGGCAGCAACACAGGCACGATAAACGCCGTGAACACGCCATTGAGGCCCATGCCAAGGCCCGAAAACGCGCCCATCTCCTCACTCACCTGAAACGCGCGCGCGGTGCCGATGCCATGTGACGCGACGCCGATCGCAAACCCGCGCACCTGCACTTCACGTACGCGAATCACATTGAGAATCCAGCGCGCGGTCACTGCGCCGAACACGCCAGTCGATATCACAAGGACAGCCGTGAGCGACGGGATGCCGCCGATCTTGTCGGCAACGGCCATGGCGATCGGTGTGGTGACGGACTTCGGCGCGAGCGACGCAATCGTCTGATGCGAAGCCCCGAATAGCTTCGCGACACCGACCGCAGACACGATCGCCGTGAGCGAACCCGCGACGAGCCCGCCGAGCAATGGCAACGCGCCGCGCCTGAGCTTGTCCCACTGTCGATAGAGCGGCAATGCGAGCGCGACCGTCGCGGGGCCGAGCAGGAAGTGCACGAACTGGGCGCCTTCGAAATACGTGCGATATGGCGTGTCCGTGATCTTGAGCGCCGCGACGACGAGCGCCACGGCGATGAGCACCGGGTTCGCGAGCGGATTGTGCTTCGCGCGCGCGTAGATGTTGATGGCGACGAGATAGGCGACGAGCGTCACCGTCAAGCCGAGCAGCGGCGTGGCGGCGAGATAAACCCAGATTGCGTCGAGCTTCGTGATGGGCAGATGGCTGTTCACGATGCACTCTCCCCGGCGGTCGTGTTGCGCCGCTGGCGACGCAACAATGCGCGCGTGACAAGTGCGGTCACCGCGATGCCAAGCGTCGTGCTGACGACGAGGCTCGCGATCACGGCAAGCGCCTCGCCGCGCACCGCCTGCGCCGACACCATGATGCCTACGCCCGCAGGAATGAAGAGCAGCGAAAGATGGCGCAGCAATTCGAGGGCGGTCGGCTCGATGGCCTCGGCGGCGGCGGGCCGCATCAGCGCGAAAGCGAATAGCAGGAGCATGCCGATCACGGGACCGGGCACCGGCAGCGAGAACACGTAGGACACGCTCTCGCCGAGACACTGGAAGAACAGGAGGGCGGCTAGGGAACGAAGCATGATTCAGGTCGGCGCGAGGCCTCCGTGCGGAGACCGGCGCGCGCATCGTTCGCGCGCGCCAGGCATGCGAGTCTACCGGATTCTTACGCGCGCCTCAGCGACACCTGCTTCAGTCTGCTGCCTGTGGCTGGTAGCGCATACGCACTGATTCGAGCGCCACGGGCAGAAGCCGCGAACGCGGCTTACGTCTCGGCAACACGACGAAACCCAAACGACGGTAAAGGGCCGCGGCACGCGTGTTGCTCACAAGCACGTCAAGTACGATTTCCCGGGTTTCTGTTTCGAGGCCTCGCTGGCGTGCAACGGCATCGCTGAGTGCATGCAAAAACAGCGCGGAAAAGACACCGATGCCGCGCGCCTCCGTAAGCGTGGCGCAATGCGCAATGAGCGTCTGCACACGCTTTGGTTTGGGCAGTTCTGTTTCGAGTACAAGGCCGCGCAGCAGCATCGGCACCGTACGCAAGGGGCCAAAATGGCGCAATAGCGTCCAGACGATATGCGGGTCATCACTCAGGATGTGGCGGCCGTCGTGGGCCGCGAGGACTGCAACGATCCGACCCGCTTCATCGACGGCAACCTCGTGACGCCGCCACGAAAAGCGGCCGCGCGAAAGCGAAAATGCATACTCCAGAAACTCACGGCATCGCTCGGGCGGGGTACCGAGGAAATACTCAAATTCGTGCTCGCCCGATGCGAACACGAGCGACGCGCATGCGGCCGCGTCATCGGCGCGCGCGGGGCGAAACGACAGACCGAGAGAAGCGTTAGCGTGCTTCTGCGGCATGTCTGACTTCGAATTTCGGGGAACGTAACTCATCGCAATGCTCGATATCGTTATTCGACTACGGATACGGCGCGCCCAGGCGCGCCGTGAGGTGATGCTCGTACCGAGCTACTAGCGCTTATGCACCTGTCTCTCCAGCCACGACCAATAGAGCACCATCCCGAAGCCGACGCACACTGTGACGTCCAGTGGCATGAGGAAATACTTTCCGCGTTGAAACGCCACCCAAACTGCCATCGCCGAATAGAGGAACGTGAAGATCTCACCTGCCAGCAACACGGAGTTGATGCGCGGCACAATGGCGAGATAGCCGTCCCTTCCCTTTGGCGTGCGGTGAAAATCCCCGTGCACACCCAGCAGGGCGCGCACGCCGCCGACGAAGTAGTACCAGGCCATCGGCAAGAACATTGCGATGTACCGATAGGTATCCCACAGGGCCTTCAGGTAGTTTGGCTGACTGTCGAATCGTGCACCCTTGCGTGCAGCAAACGCATTTTCCAAACCCCAGAGCGCAACGAGACCGAAGAATGCAAGTGCGCCCCAACGCATCGAGGCGCTGTCAAAATGCACAAGATACGTGAGCGGTAGGCTCAATAAGATCAGTACATAAATCGAAGCGAGCAGCACCGAGGAAAACATCACCGAAATCGCATGCATGCGCTTCATCAGCGGCATTCGCTGCGACAGCATCTCCTTCGCATGCTTGAATCCGCTGTGAATCAGGCCGCGTCCCCAGCGCTCGCGCTGAATGCGATATGCGCTGATGGTCTCGGGCAGCACCGACATCGACACCACGTCACGCAGATAGGCGTATTTCCAGTCGCCGAACTGCGCCCGGTAGCCGAGATCGACATCTTCCGTGACCGTCGAATCGTTCCAGCCCCCCAGCGCATCCACGCAGACCTTGCGCCATACGCACGAACTGCCGCTCAGCGATGCCATGTCGCCGTCCTCGCTCAGGCCAACGGTCACGTATTGCTGGTGCCCCATCTCCATCGCCTGAAAGCGAGTGAGGAATGATACATCGCGATTTTCGTAGCCGATGCCCGTTTGCAGGAAGCCCAGCTTGGGATCCTGGAAACACGGGATTGTCTTCTGCAGAAAGTCGACCGGTGGTACGAAATCGGCATCAAATATCGCAAAGAATTCGCCTCGCGACTGCCGGATGCCGCTGACTAGATTGCCGGCCTTATAGCCCTTGCGATCTCGCCGCTTGAGCAGGCGAATATCGACACCGTGTGCCGCGTATTGCGCGACTTTCAGACGCGCGAGCTCGGTGGTGCCGTCCGACGAATCGTCAAGCACCAGAATCTCGAGCTGTTCTGCCGCATATTGCAGGCGGCAGGCAGCATCGATCAGCCGCTCCACCACGTCGGATTCGTTGCAGACAGGCAGCAGAACGCTCACCGTTGGCCAACGATCCGCCGCGGCATCCGTCGTCGAATGGGCAAGTTCGGTCAATTTGCGCCGCTCCACTTTTCGCGAAATCAGAAAGACCCGCAATTCAAGGAAAACGTACAGCGCAAAATAGACAACGACGACGAAAAAAGCGGCCTGACAAAACCAGGAGAGCAACGCAAGCATCGTGATCAATTCCTCACAGCTTCACGACAGCGCAGACTTCCTCTAACCGGTGCGCCCAGGTGTGGTGCTCGCGCACGTACCTTGCCCCAGCCTCGGCGCGATCCAGATCTTCTCGTGAAGGTCCATTACGCAAACGCGCGAAGAGATCGCGAGTTTCTTCGTAGGTATTCACGACGTGGCAGAAATCGCGAAAATGGCGATCAACGGCTCGACTCGGGTTCGTCACCGCAATGCCTCCACACGCGATGATTTCCAGCAGCCGACGCGAAAACATCGTCTCCGAACTCGTGACCGAATTCACGTTGATCGACACGGCATGCGACTTGTAGACATTCGCCGTTTCGCGGTGAGGCACCTTGCCGTGCATTTGCATCTGGCTCGTTTTCGGAAAGCGGAACTCGAGATAGCGAGACAATCGATCGTGATTTCGATCGAACACATTGAGCGGCATCGCGCTGTGCTCGCAAATCTCGAACACCATGTCTAGAAAGCGGCGCCGCTCGTTCAGTATGCGACGGTAATAGCTGCCTGTGAAGCAGACCTCGTTGCGTGTAAAATTGAAACCCGTGAAGCTATGAAATGCCGGCTGGAACGGCATGATCAGCGTATTCACGGGCACGTGCGCGGGTACCTGCCGGCGATAGCGCTCAAGGCATTCTTCGTCCGTGGTGAAGACGTAATCAAACGCCTTCGCCACGTCGATGAATGCTTCAAAAAAAGGACCGTCGTCCTTGTTCCAGAACACGGTGGGGACGCCGGCTTGCCTCGCGAAATCGATCAGGCGGAAAATCGCCTTCGGTTTCGTGAGGCGCAGCGTTTTCGGCTGCTTCGCTAATTCATAGCGCCAGCTACCGTCTACGCCATGAAAAGCGGACTCCGCGAGTACGAGATCGGGCTTCCAGTTTTTGATGACGTCCCGGTAATTCGAGGGCGTCAATACGCGCACACGGCATTCGGCAGACAAACAGTCGGCCGTGAAATAGTCTGTAACGAGCCCGATTTTCAGGCGCCCGAAGCGCCCGGCTCGCTCTGCGTCTTCCGAAACCTTCGGATAGTCGTAGACCAGTGATCCCAGTTTTCTAATGACC
This sequence comes from Paraburkholderia sp. J11-2, assembly GCF_905220185.1. Lineage (NCBI taxonomy): Bacteria > Pseudomonadati > Pseudomonadota > Betaproteobacteria > Burkholderiales > Burkholderiaceae > Paraburkholderia > Paraburkholderia sp. J11-2. Next base: position 169,935 of record NZ_CAJMYY010000011.1, read on the forward strand.
CTACCGACCATTCCCCTTACCCCACACTTTTTGGTAGTGCCTTGATGACAAAATCGCGCCAGCAACGCTGTGTGGTCGCGTATTCTTTTGCTCGTTCGCCGAGCACGGTGAGCCCCGCGCGATCGGCCAATGCCGTTTCGATAACACTCGCGAGATCGGCGGCATCGCCGGCCTTGAAAAACCAACCGGCAGGCTGTGCGCCCATTTCGTCGCGAAAGACCGGCAGGTCCGGCACGATGACCGGCTTGCCCATCGCCATTGCCTCGACGAGCTTGATAGGCGGCACAATCTCGCAGACCTTGAACGGTTTGCGCGGAATGCACACGAGCGCGCAACGGCTCAGCGTTTCCTGAGCGTTCTGCGGTGACATCCGGCCCAAAAAGCGGATGTGCTCCGACAAACCGAGGCGCACCACTTGCGCTTCGAGCGCCCTACGCGCCTCACCATCTCCGATGATGCTGACTTTCGGCGGCACACCGCGCGCATGCAGTTGTGCCACGGCGTCGATCAGCGTGTCGAGCCCTTCGTAGGCGATCAGCGACCCCGCGTAACCGATGCTGTTCGGCTCGACCTCCGCCAGGGCTTGCGATGAAAACCGCTCGGGCTCGACGCAATTGGGCAGCAGAAACATACGCTCTTCAGCAATGCCCCATCGCTCACGGGCAAAGTGGCCCAGTTGCTCCGAGATCACGAACACACGGTCCGCATGGCGTGCAACCAGGCCTTCCAGTTCCAGTCCTTGCCTGAAGCCTTGGCGTCCCTCGAAGTAGGGCATGCGCGAAATGCGAGTCAGCTCCCACAGGCCACGCATTTCGTACTGAAACGGAATACCCAGTTGCCGCGCGGCCAGTAGTGCCGGCAGCGCGTTGACATGGTTCGACGCCGCATGAATGACCGACACGCGATGTTGCTTCGCCCACTTTGCAACAACGCGGGCCGCCTGCACGGCGTAAAGGAGCACCGGGCGATTGTTGGCCGGCCCGTTGGCATGCAGATATCGCACCTCTCCAACCTGCGTCTCTTCGCCTGCTGCGTCGCGCAAGCGGTCGACGCGATCAAAGGGATAGCCCGGCCGCGTCAATGCGTGCACGCGCCCACCCGCCGACGCCATCGCGCGGATAACCTCGTGCGTGCGTGTCGTATATCCGCTCGTGTGGTACGGCAACGCGCTCGCGGCGACATAGAGCAGGCCTCCACCATTCGCGTTGTACGTATCGACGCTGGGGCGCAGCTTGGCCTTGCGCTCCAGAGCGCGCACGGTGAGCCACCGGCTCAAGCCCAGATAGGGCTCAGTGACGGCCGTTTGGAGGAACTCAAGTGCACTGCTCATGCTGCCGCCTTCGCCTGCGGTTTAACTTCAGCGCGCGCGAGATCCACCGTTTTCGCCATCTTGATCTTGCCCCGCGCGTGCAGATCGAGAAACTCCGCCGTCGTGATCACGTCGTAGTCCTTCGTCAGGCGACGCAGCAGCTTGCGATAGCCCTCTACGCGCTGGTCATCGCGATAGGTCGCATAGCCGTTTTCGTCCCAGTACAGCAGTGACCAGGAATGCAGCAGGAAAATGGAAAAGGTCGGGCTACCGCTGAATGCGTCGAGCAGCAACTTGCCCCACCACGGGCGAAAGCGGAAATATGGCGATTCTGGATACGTGAGGCGCGCCCACCATTCTTCCTTGCCGACTTTCGGCAGGATCCTCTTTTCCGTCATCGGCACTTCGAGCACGCCGTTCGACCAGGCGTACGGAAGGTTCGTCGGCTCGCTGAAAACGGCCTGATTCGCGTGAACGGCGCACATCGAATTGTTGAACGATGCACGCACACCTGCGGCTTTAAGTGCGCGGATCGTCGACGCATTCCAGCGGAACGAACCAGCGCGATGCGCAAGTACCGGCTTGCCTGTTTCCGCGGAAATCAGGTTGCCGAAATGCCTGATCACAAATTCGGACCGCGCGTCGTCGGTGTACTGGTTCATGTACTGCGGCCGGCGCGCAAGTCCGTGTTCGGCCCAGAACGAATCGGGCAGGTATTCCGGATGCGTGTGCAACTGGACATCCTGGCCCACGGAATCGAGCCAGCGCACTACCTCGCGCGTTTCGTCCAGATACGACCAGGCGCCACATTGATCGACGAAATAGACATGCTTGGCACCGAACTCGTCACCGATTTCGGCCATTTCCCGGATTCCCGCCGTTCCGCGCTCGTGCACGCCCCACATCAGCCGCTTGACGTGGTCGTGCGGCGCGCGTTTGGGCAGCGCCTCGGTATCCACCGTCAACATGGCATAGCGATTCTTTTCCATCATATTCAGCTCAGTTTCAGCAATGCATTCCATTCCGGCGCGCTGGCCAGACCAGCGCTCAACGGCACGATGCATGCATCGCGATAACGCCACGCGAGATACGCCTGCTTTCTCTCATGCAGCGATGGGCCGCCGCCGCTCAGCGACGGTACATATTCCACGAGCCAGCCCAGACGCGAATAAAAGGCGAAGTCGGCAATATCCGTGACCAGAACCGGCGCCAGATGATTGTCGCCTTCCAGCTTGCTCGAAAAACCTTCGCATGCGGCGCGCAATTGGTGACGATCGGCGCCCAGCGCCCAGATCATCACTGTCTTAACATCGGCAGAAACCGGCCGGTGCTTGAGGGTGGAAAGCCACGGATACGGCGTGACGTGCGGCGAAATCAGGCCCGCCGAAGCAAGCAGATGCCGCAGGCAACGCCATGCACGATCCTTCAACGCAGTTGGCGGCTTTTTCGCAAGCAGGTCGTAGCGCGCGAGCAAATCCCATTCGGGTTTGGCTGCAAGCGCCTTCAGTTGCTTGCGCAACGTTTTTGCTTCTGCAATCACACTCACGGCGCACGCTCCCTGCTGGTTGCCAAAGCGAGAATTCTTTGAGCCGCTAGCACCGCCCCATTCATGGGGATCGCGGCGCGCGCAGGCTGAGCCGAGTTCAACATGCCGAGAAGTTTGCGCACAGCGGCCTCGCGCTCGTCATCCGTCTCGCACGCCGAAACGACGGCCGGCATGGCGTCGGCGACCATATGCGCGCGGCGAACCTGATCGTCGGCGAGTTGTGCGTTCGGCACCAACAATGCGGGCACGCCCGCCTGTACCAGTTCGCAGCACGTGTTGTAGCCTGCCGCGCCAACGAAGGCGTCGAACGCGCGCAGATAGCGCGCCAGCGGATAAACCGTGAGCGGCAGGACGTGCGGCGGCAACTCGACGTCGCGCACCGAGATGGGCGCACGCACCCAGACCACCTTGAATCCAGCCGCTTCGAAATTTCGAATCAACCCGTGACCGATACCCGCGACATCCTTGAGATTGCCCGGGCCGAGCGCAATCAACACGAAACGGCCATCCGGGGGAAGGCCCAGCGCCTCACGCGCCGCGGCGCGGTCGAGCAACTCATCCTCCTCGAGCACGCAGACGGGCGGTACCAGCGCGCGCACGCCACCGCCTTTGAGTGCGGTTTCGCTTTCCTGCGCGCCCAACTCGCCCGGCTGCACGACGAGATCGAACAATGCCTCGTCCACCGGCACCGTCTTGGCGCCCTCCTTCAGCAAACCCCTGTTCGACCACACGAGCGCCGGCGACCCATACGCCTCGCATGCGGCGAGGAATCCTTGAAACGGCCAGGTGCCGTCGAACACGATCACATCCGGCCGCACGCGCTCGAGCATCATGCCGAAACGCACAGCCAACTCGCTATTCCACGCGAACGTCGAACTCTCCGACCAGTACGGCGAAACGAAGTAGTCGGCCTCGAAACCCATCTCTTCGATCAGTTCGATTGCTGACGCCAACGAAAAGAAAACCGGCCGGGCACGACCGCGCAGTCGCCGCGCATACGAAAGACAACGATTCAGATGGCCCATTCCCGAGCCATTGACGTTGAAGAACAGAATGCAAGGCAGTTGCCGGTCAGGCGAGTCGCTGCGAGCCGATTTCGGATCGTTCATGCGTCGCCGCCGAACAGATCGCGTGTGTACACCTTGTCGGCCACGTCCTCCAGATCGGACGTCATGCGGTTTGCCACGATCACATCCGCCGAACGCTTGAATTCGGCCAGGTCGTTCACCACGGACGAGTTGAAGAACGCCGTATCGTGCATGGCCGGTTCATACACGATGATCTCGACGCCCTTCGCCTTGATGCGCTTCATGACGCCCTGAATGCTCGACGCGCGGAAATTATCCGAGCCGGCTTTCATGACCAAACGATAGATGCCCACGACCTTCGGGCTGCGCTTGAGCACGCTCTCCGCAACGAAGTCCTTGCGCGTGCTGTTCGATTCCACGATCGCGTGAATCAGATTTTGCGGCACGTCGCGGTAATTCGCGAGCAGTTGCCTGGTGTCTTTCGGTAGACAGTAACCGCCGTAACCGAAACTCGGATTGTTGTAGTGCGCGCCGATGCGCGAATCGAGGCACACGCCCTGAATGATCTGGTGCGTGTCCAGCCCGTGCTGGGCGGCGTATGTGTCGAGTTCGTTGAAATACGCCACGCGCATCGCGAGATACGTATTGGCGAAAAGCTTGATTGCCTCGGCTTCGGTGCTGCCCGTGAATAGCGTGGGAATATCCTGTTTGACCGCGCCCTGCTTGAGCAGGTTGGCGAAGACTTCCGCACGTTCCGAACGCTCGCCGACAACGATGCGCGTAGGATACAGGTTGTCGTACAGCGCCTTGCCTTCGCGCAGGAATTCCGGCGAGAAAATCAGGTTTTCCGTTCCAAGCACCTCACGCGTGCGCTCGGTGTAACCGACCGGAATGGTCGATTTGATCACCATGACCGCACGCGGATTGATTTCCTTCACCTCGCGAACGACGCTCTCGATCGAACGCGTGTTGAAGTAGTTCGTTTCGGGGTCGTAGTCGGTCGGCGTCGCGATGATCACATAGTCGGCGCCGGCGTAGGCTTCGGCCCTGTCGAGCGTCGCACGGAAATTGAGCGGCCTGTGGGCGAGGAAGTCCTCGATCTCGGCGTCTTCGATCGGGGATTCCTTGCGGTTGAGCATCGCCACTTTTTCCGGAATGATGTCCAGAGCGATGACTTCGTTGTGCTGGGCCAGCAGTACGGCGAGAGAAAGGCCAACGTAGCCAGTGCCGGCGATTGCGATTTTCATACAAATGCCTCAAAACAGATAGCGGAATGCGGACTGGGCAGCGCATTGCGAGCCTGGGCTCGCTCGCCAAGGTTCAGTTGCACGATTCCGGGCAGAATTGTCTCACAGCGAAATGCGGCCGAAAGCCGAAATCCGCCTGAACTTCGTCCTTCGGAAATCACGAATGCACCACCTGCGGCATGCGCCGGCCTTCTTTCTGATTGCCGGACTGAGATTCGAATATCTTCAATGCTCCGGCGGGGTCACAATCGGTGCAGAATGCAGCACCAACTCCGAAGTGAAATCACACGGCAACCCAGCCTTTGCGCAATCTCTAGGCTTATCCCGATTGTCCACAGGGAGGCTAAACCACGAAATTGCATAGAGATACTTCACAAATTTTGATTTCGAATTCTCCGTCCTGACCGCTCGGGTATTGAGGATAGCCCCCTTGGGCGGGCGACGATCCTTAATTTGCACGGTCGGCTCCGCAGCATCGGGATTCAGCGCATTCTGTACCTTGAGCGAATCATCGCCGTATACAAAGATCTTGCTTCCGATCTCCGGCTGGTGGACCTGTTCTATCAATCGACCGTCGCTGACTTTTACGCCTGAAAAGCTGACTTCACTCGGCAGCGAACCACCACCTCGTGGATCCCAGCGATACGTCCACGCCGTTGCCGGTACAGATACCCAACCGTTGCTTCCCGGACGGGCGTGATACAACTGAGTCGCCCCGGTGGTATCGAATTTCACATAAGAGATAACCGGCCGCCCTTTTACATCGAACCCCAGACGAACGTTATTGAAGAGACCTGAATTCTCTGAAACAGGATCGACAACCTCTGCAGACGTCGGCGTGATCGGCAAGGGAAGAACGTTGCCGCGACTGTCCTCCCAAACCCGCAAATCTTTGGTCTTTGCATAATTGACGTGAAAGTTCGTCTCAACCTTATATGTCCTTCGCCACACCCACGCTACGTGAAAGAACTTATCCGGTCCCAAAACGTAGTCGGTATGGTAAGCATTGACCGTATTTCCACCACTATTTGGCGCAAAAACAGGCCGACTCGTCCAGCGAACCCAGTCAGAACCAACCAGTCGATTAATCAGTTCGATTCCATCGCCGCTCTGGCCCGATCGGTACGAATACCCCAGTGCCCCGTCGGGAAAGCGGAAAAAATACGGATAGGTCGTTCGCGCCTCATCCGTGCCCGCCATTCCTCTTAGCAGACTGAGGCCTGCGAGTTGATCCGGCGCGTCCATGCGCGCGTAGACCAACGGAGACACATGCATGTTGCCTGAGACATTCAGTCTATTCTCAGGGTCAAACGCGAGTGCGATCGAGTTGTGTTCGTCCCATCCGCCAAAACGTGACGGGACCCTGACCTTTTCCAGGCTACCGCTGCATTTGTTGATTTGTGCAACGGTCAACCAACGCTCGGCGTCGTAATAGGCGACGTACAAATAGTCCTTGTTCTCGAGCGCATCAAACGCGACGCGCGCGGCGCCCCACGCCCGGTCGATTGTGATCTCGGGCGCTGGAGCCGTACACTTCGAAGCGTTCGCCATATTGGCTTCCTGGGCGAAAACAGACCCAGAGATACCCGACAAAAGCAATCCACCAACAAATACCGGTGCTGACGTAACAATACGCATAGGTCAATGCCTTCCGCTTCGCGAGCCTGATGCTCGTCCGTTATTGATTGCAATCCACCAGCGAGTTCGCGAAGTGGCGCACAGGCCAAAGATCGGGCCCGCTTCGAACCCGATCGAACCCGTGGAGGCGCCTATCGCGCCGCTCCAATCTTCGAAACGAATGCCGCGCTAATCATCGGCCCGACCTCCGCGAGAGTATGCCCCTCGGAAACGTCGCTGCGAGCTTGAAGAGCGAGTTGGTCTCGCAAGGAAGGCGATTCGATAAGCGAGCTAATGCACTCGACCCACTCATCCGTTGAGCGCGCAACGAGCGCGTTATGGCGATGTCGCGCGACAGGCTCATAAGTACTGCCAGCGGACACCACGATAGCGACATCAAGCGCCGCGTACTCGAGGAACTTCAAATAGCTCTTCGACTCATTGAATTGGTTCTCTGCCAGCGCGATGATCCCGATATCCCAGTGCACCCGCTCTTGCAGCCAACGAACAAAATTGGGGTAGTCATTCTTCTTCGAAAGTGCCACTCGCTTCCCGAAGGTCGGAGTGCGATTCTGGAATCCGCCAATAACTTCGATCTCAACTAGCGACCCGTACTTCTTTTCAATTTGCTTCATGGCCTCGGTCACCAGGTCCAGATCCTCGTCATGGGTCGGGGTTCCGATATAGCCGATGCGAATTGGGCCGTTTGGCAGCCTGCGGTGCGATCCCTGGTTGTGTTGACGCGGGCCCTCGAGTCGCCACAGGTCCGCATCCAACGCGTTAGGAATGACGACCACGTTGGAATTAATCTGCCTCATGAGTTCAGCCAACGACGGCGTCGATACATGCACGAGATCGGCAGCCCCAGCCAGCAATCTGACTTTCGCGGCTACAGCATGCGCATCACCTTTATAGTGACGGGCTTTGAGCCCCTGCGCATCAAGCAGATCGTCGTCAATCTCGTAGACGAGGCGTCCGCCTGCATCCTTCCAACGCGGCAACCAATCCTCGAGTTCGGCCAGCTTGAATCCGATGGCGTCTCGCTGCATCAACACCGCGTGGGCCGTTCCCGGTTCCGGGAGAACTTCCGCCTGTTTTACCTGCCAGTCGCGCAAAACGGCCGGCGACTGGTAAGGAAGGACAACCCGAACATAACCTGACCCGGCAGGCAAGCCATCTCCACGCATCCCCGGCATCAGGAGAAGCAGCGGCTTGTCGTGGCGCGGATACTTCATCCGCCAAACCTTCAGGCTCTTCTCGATTGGCAAGCACTCGCTAACCGCGGCAGAATGTACGGAGTATCCTGCGGCGGTCTGCAAACCCGCGCGCCGCATGCTTTGCAATCGTTGCGGGCTCGACAGCAAGCTCGCCACCGCCTCGAAGCAGGCTTCCTCGTTAAGGGTATCAAGCACAAGGGCATTGCGTCGATGCTCGGCATACTCGTTCCCTCCCCCGTTCGCGGGCACAGCAACGGCACAACCGCATGCCATCGCTTCCAGTGACGTGCGCCCAAATGCCTGGTAGTCCGAGAGATCGATAAAGAGATCGCTGTTAGCCAGGAGCGCCGCAACTTGAGGTCGCTTCAACAGTCCATGATTCTGAAACGGATAATCCCGCTCCAGTGCGAGGAACTCCGCATTCCCCCCGTCGCAACCGAAGATATTGACGACGAGTTGATCGCCGAGCGTCTGATGGAGCCGACGCAGCAACCGCATCGTACGCTCTGCTCCACGGTAGGGAGTCTGCGGACGAATCATCGCCGTGACGTGCATACGCTCATCGTTGCTTCGGCGAACCGGCTTATATACCTCATGGTCGATACTAGGCCGTACCCTGTGCACCGTTACGCCGTGGTGCAGCTTGACCACATCGGCAATCCATTGTGTCTTGGCAAACAGCAGCGCACCAGGCACCAACGTGTACGAGTCCCGCGCCTCGTGCCACTTTGCTGAGTCCTCTTCGAAGAAGTAAGGCTCATAATCCTGAACGTAGTAAGCGGGCAATATGTACGGGTAGACGCTTACGATTCGCTTGACGAGCTTCATCGAGGTGAAGATCGTGCCGACGACAACGTCATAGTCATCGGCAATTTGCAGTATCGTGCATTCGTCGAAACCGACAAACACGTCCTCAATACCGGGAACGTCGGAATACATCTCTCGAAAGGCCGTCACGTGCTCGTACTTCACGGCCACGTTCGCCTGGATGCCCATACGGCGCATCTCGCTCACTTCCTGTACCACCGAGTGCGAGCCGCCGCCGCCGCCCTTGACCGGTAGCAGAAATAAAATCCGCATCGACATCAGCTCGATGCGTTCCGCCGTGGATCGCGCCTCGATAGCAGCCTGCACGCGATAGCGAACCTGATCGAGCAGCTCCGTGCGCTTTACATCGGCCACACGTGCATAGTATTTGTCGGCCGTATGCTTGCGCTTGAGACTTTCCGTACCCTGAGCTGACAGCTCCTTGCGTCGAGAATGGCCGAAGCTCTTGGACTTGGCATGGAAAACGTAGACGTCGTCAGCGACGGCAAGCTCGAATCCTGCATCGATCGCGCGAATGCAGAAGTCATTCTCCTCGCCGTAACCAACCGGAAAATTCACCTCATCCATGTATCCGATGGCATCAATCACTGCGCGTCGAATCATGAAACAGAAGCCGTTTACGAAGGGCAAACGCGGATAAGACGGTTCTGACGTGTCCGCCACTAGGGCGGCCATGTCATCGACCGTTAGCCCCTGGGGTAGCTGGTTAACAGCAAACGACCCCGTTTCATCTCTCAAAGCGGGGACGTTTTGCCAGCTCGCTGCATTGGAAAGCGGGCCAACAATCCCGAGCTTCGCATCTGACTCCATGCAGCGCACCAAGCCCCTCAACCATCCGGAAGAGACAATCGTGTCACTGTTCTGCGTAATGACGTATGGCGCACGTGATGCCTTCAACCCGGTATTGACCGTCCTGGTGTAGCCCTGGTTCGTGGCGTGCTCGATGAGCGTGAAAAGTGCATTTCCGGAACAATAGCTGCGCAGCCATTCAGTCGTGTCCGGTTGCGATCCGTCATTCACGACGATGACACGCACATTGAACTCGTCTGTATGGAGTTCCAAAGCTTGCAGGCATAACTTGACGTCGTCGAGCGCGTTGAACACGGGGACGACGATATCGACGCTTTCAGCCGCATCATTCTGCGCAAAGCGCCGCTTGTCGCGAATGCGACGCTTCGCCAACTGAATGCTTTCCTCGATCAGATGAGACAACTCTGGCGTAGTTGCTTTCGCCTTTTGATAGAGCTGAATCGCATTCTCATATTTCCGGTTACGCAGAGCTTCGTTTCCCGACGCCCAATATGAAATTTGTGAATTATCTTGCATATCTTTTTTGCAACGTCTTGTGATCGACTAACCGTCACGGGGAATAAGTTGACGATCAACACTTTCAATCGAATAAAGCGTCCGTTCTACGCAGTGAAGCGGATGTCAATCAATTTGATCGGCCGAAATAGCGACCTATGTCCCAGATCGTGATTGGGCTGCTCGTTATATTGAACGAGCAAACTGAGCACGTTTTCCTGTGCCCAACGGACCCTATCGACAATGGGTTCCGAAAAACCCAAGTCCTCGTCCCAGACCGTCTGCACGTCGTCGGGAGCCCAAACATAGGCTGGGGATCTCAACAGGGTTGCGACCATTCGCCCCCGGCTGTGATCCCCTCTGGTGATGATGTACGCGTTGTCGTTTCGGTCGAGAACGATCTCCGGACGACTAATCGGGATCTGCAACGTCCCGCTACCGGTCAACGCAAAAGGCCGCGCCCGTTTCGAAATGATTTGGTGATGCCACAGGTTGCCGTCATAACGCAAATACTGATACTGGGGAATACCATTCGAATCATCAGCATAATAAACGATATGCGGTCGATTAAAACTGTCGACCGCCATGCTGCATTGGTTCATCAGGTTGCTGCCGGGCGAGACCGGGTGAACCGTTTCCGCGTTTGTTTGCGTAATCGGAAGCTGGTATCCGCGCCCTTTCGACGTCACCCAGGTAACCCCGTTATCCGTAGACGAGGCGTAGCCAATATTGATGTTATTGACGCGTTTTTCCTCCCCGAGCATGTGCGTACGCCACACAAAACTAATGTGCAGATTACCGTCATGGTCAATAGCTGGGTGATTCCAGTACGCGTTACTCGTCCACGGCTTCGAATCGCTGCCGCTCAGAACAGGTACCGGACTATCGGCCCAGCTGCCAGATGCCTCATCGTAGGACTTCAGGCGCGCGGTGCCCTTGTTGTGTATGCCGTCGCGATACAGCAGTGCAAGTGGAAAGCCATTACGCGGGTGGAGGAACGTGGGGTAAGTGACCTTGGTCTCGGCGTTGCCGGTCATCGGCAACTCCTCCGACCATTCGGTAATATCGCCTGGTCGAACACTGCGACGATAGCGAAGCTGCGTCGCGTGGTGGTCGTAACATATGTGGATATGGTTCGCCCGATCGACACCCATGCTAATGCTGTTATGCGCATCGAGCAGGTTGTACTCACCACCCAGATCATGCGTTCGAATATGATTCGTTTTCAGATCCCGCTGAACGAGACGCAGTGTATGTTCGTCGACGTAGAACGCAGTAAATTGCTTTCCTTCGCAGCTGAGAATGCCGTGATGGCGGAAAATGACCGTGTTAATGGAATTTCCTGCCCACGCGTCACCAAAGTCTATTTCTGTTAATTGCCTGACCGTAAATCCATGATTCGCGCGGGGACCACCCTGCCCTGAACGCACCACGTGCGGTTCATCGCCCAAGCGACCCGACGAGATTCCGAGTTGGCTGTATTGCTGATCGATGCGCGCCCCGGTGACCAACGCTTTGTCAGTCCCGGGCATACCGTTAGCAATCGACGACTCGAAGTGTTTGAATGCCTTCGAGAAATTCCCAGCGAGCGCAGCGGCTCGCCCCAAACTGTTGTGGATCCCAGCAGCCAGTATCTGGCACACCAGCGCCTTGCCAGCGCCCCATCCTTCCGCTAGCCCGATGAACTCTTGAGCCTCAGCAATCTGACCGGTTTGCAGGCGGCCGGCCGCAGCGAACAGTGCGAGCTTCGCGCGCTGCGGATGACCTTGCAGCACACTGCGGTTGAGCCTGGCGAGCTTCGGCCAGTCACCGAATTGCCATTGGATACGCGCGCGCTCCAGCAAGCTATCGTCGTACGCGACAACAGGAGCGTGCTCCGATGGAACTTCACACGCGGCGACGGATTGAACGGGCTCTTTACTCGACACTTTGCTATGGAGATTAGTTAGCGGCTTGCTCATCGATTCGCTCTCGAAGCAACACATCCTTGATCAAGTCAAGCTGGGCTTCGGCCCGAACGATTTCTTCCTGCATGAGCCTCTGACGCGTGGTCAAAATTTCGTCATTCGTCTGACGATCCTGAAGCTGCTGCTGCAACGCCTTGATTTCCGCAAGGTATTCCGCGGCTCGCTGGGTAGATTCAACACGATGCGCCGATAGCTCCAGCTTCTCGTGCTCGAATCCTTTCCTAGCCTGCTCCAGAATCTCGTTTTCCCGCTTACGCTCGTCGGCCAGCTTCGCAGCGGAATCGTATAGCCCCGACAGCTCAGACTTCGCGCTTTCGAGATGCGAGTTGGCCTGCTGCAGTTGCTCGACTTCTCGCGTGCGCTGCGTCAACTGCAGGCACGCGCCCTCGTGCAGATTGGCCAACTTCAGATTTTCCTGCTCCAGGCGTGCCTTAGCGTCACGCAGGGCCTCGAGTTGGCGAGCGTCGTCACCGCTCTTCCTGAGGACTTCTTCGTAACGATTCGCCAATACCGACCTGTCCTGTTCAAGCTGGCTCGTGGCCCCCTTCAGCGCATCCACTTCACGAGTGCGCTCTGCCAAAACGTTGACGAGCTCTTCGTAGCGTCCAGCTAGCGTTGCCTTTTCCTGCAACAGATCCAGCCGCGCCTGCTGCAGGTGTTCGATTTCCTGACTGCGCTCCTCCCCAAGGCTGCTGGCTTCGTCACGCTGACTGGCCAACAGGGAACGCTCCTGTTCCAGCTGGACTTTGGATCGGCTCAACGCCTCGATTGCCCGAACGCTCTCGGCGAGCATTCGCGCATCTTCCTCATTGCGGGCCACGAGGCTCAACTTGTCGTTTTCCAGACGCGTGACCGTCTCTTGCCAAGTCTCAACGTCTCCCGCGCGTTGAACCAACTCTCGAGTGACCTCTTCGCACTGCACGGCAAGCGCCAGATTTTCCTGTTCTTTCTGCGCAATGACTTGCTTCAGGCGTTCAACTTCACCGGCACTTTCACCCACTAGCCTGAGCGCGACCTCTTCGCGGCCCGCGAAGAGCAACACTTCTTGCTCAAGTTGGGCCGTGTTCCGCTTTTGTACTTCGAGTTCCCGCGCATGCTCGGCCACCAGACCCATGGCCTTGTCGTATTGACCCGTGACCTTGCGTTGCGCCTCCTCCAACCTAGCGTTGGACTCCTTGAGACGTTCTACCTCCCTGCAACGCTCGCCCAATTGCCGCGCCTGATCGTCTCGCTCACCGGCCAGGCGATTCAGCTGCTTCTCGATATCCGCGCGGCGCTCGTCAAATTTTGTGCGCTGCTTAGCTTCGCGCTGAAGCGCGCGATGCGCTTCATACCGGAGCTGGCTGGCCTGTCGATCCTCGGACTCGCTGAATTGCATATCTGCCGGCAGGATATCCAGCATGGCCGCCGCCTCGATGACCTGACCAGCCTCATGAAGTCGAAAGGCAAGCCATTTCAACCGATATGGCTTCGGGTCCAACGCATACGCGCGCTGTGCAGCCTCCGCGGCACCAAGGCGATTGCCAGGCATCAAATGCCTCGCGACCGCTGTATAGCCGTTGGCTTGCATCACTGACGAAATCCGCACATCGGTCATCAACTTCTCTACCGCACCAAGACCACCCTCACGGTACGCCGCGAGCAGAGCACTAAAGTCTTTGCCGCCCACCGATTGCGGGGGCGTGCGGCGGCTGTGCAATCTCCAGATCGCACAGAGTCGTCCAGGCAACGCCAACATGGCCTTCGGAGAATCGACGCATTGAATCAAAAGGCTGCCCAGTTGCGAGCTCAGTGCATTTTGCGTTTCGAGGCCGTGGACTTTCTTCTGAACCTCAACCAGGGCGTGAAGGCGCCGGTTCTCAGCAAGCGCATCCGGCAGTTCTTCGTCTACCCAGTCCTTAGCCACCAGGTCGTTGCCCGGCGCACGTCCGGACACGTTCTTTTCAAGAACCTTGTTCCGCAGATAGTAGTTTCCCAGCTCCTCCTGAACGTGATGGAGCTGAAGAAGCAACTGTTCGTTCTCCTCTTCCACTTCACCCAAGCGTGCTTCAAGATCTGCCTGAATATTCTTATCCATCATCATTTCGCATCTTTCCAAATGCCGCGCGTGTCGATAAGCACCTGACCGCTTTTGAGCTTGGGTTTCATGTTCCGGAAGTCGGCGTGATCAACGAGGAGAACAATGATGTTCGCTTCAACGATGGCCTTTTCAAGCCGCATGAGGCCGACCTTCTCCAGCCTTAAGTCTTCCGGAAGTTCTTTGAGATTTGGCTCGACGATCGCTACCATTTTGTCACCGCGTTTCGCCAACGTCCTGGCGATATCGAGTGCCGGACTCTCTCTGAGATCGTCGATATCCGGTTTGTACGAAATTCCCAGGCAGGCAATACAGAGATCTTCGGCAGCCGTCCCCGAATTCACCAGCTGCGTCACAGCTTCGTCGATCTTCGCGATCACCCAGTCGGGTTTCGCATCGTTCACGTTGCGCGCGGACCGAATCAGCCGCGCCTCGTCGGGTGCGCTTTCGACAATGAACCACGGATCGACCGCTATACAGTGCCCGCCCACCCCGCAACCCGGTTGCAGAATATTGACGCGCGGATGCCGGTTGGCAAGCGCGATCAGCTCCCAAACGTCGATGCCCAGCTTGTCGCATATCATCGAAAGCTCGTTAGCGAACGCAACGTTGACATCCCGAAAACTGTTTTCTGCCAACTTGCACATTTCAGCGGTGCGTACGTCAGTGACGATGCAGCGTCCCTGGACCACCAAGCCATAAAGCGCAATTGCGGCTTCGGAGCACGTCGCCGTCATGCCGCCGATGACACGGTCATTGGCAACCAGTTCGTGCACGATGCGCCCAGGAAGCACTCGCTCGGGGCAGTGAGCAATTCGAATATCAGACGCTTCGCCGGCTTGATGTGGGAAAGTGAGGTCCGGTCGAATTTCCGACATCCAGCTTGCCAGTAGTTCTGTACTACCGACGGATGACGTGGACTCAAGCACGACGAGGTTGCCCTTTTCCAGCACCGGAGCGATCGATCTCGCCGCGGCTTCGATGTAGCTCAGGTCGGGCTTGTGGTCCGCGGTCAATGGCGTCGGCACTGCAATGACGAACGCCTCGGCGGGCTCGACAGTTGTGGTGGCTCGCAGATAGCCGGAGCCCACTGCCGCCTGGACCAGAATGTCCAGTTCCGGTTCGACGAAGTGGATGTCGCCCCGGTTGATCGTTTCAACCACATCTGCTGACACGTCAACGCCGATCACGCGCAACTTACGGGACGCGAACAGCGTAGCTGTAGGTAGGCCGATATACCCAAGACCGATTATTGAGATTCTATTTAGCATGCGCTCGCAACTATATTGCAGATACGTCGGGAGGCGTCGCCATCACCATAGGGGTTGGCGGCGCGCGACATAACCATATAATCCGCCGGCTCATCCAGAAGCCGGGTTACTTCTCTTACGATTGTGCTTTGGCTGGTGCCGACTATCCGGGCCGTGCCGGCCTCAATCGCCTCCGGCCGCTCCGTGCTCTCACGCGTCACGAGAACAGGCTTGCCCAGAGCTGGCGCCTCCTCTTGAACGCCTCCCGAATCCGAAATGATCAGCGTGGCCCTGTTCATCAGGTAGACAAAGGGCAAATAGTCCTGCGGATCAATCAGAAAGATCCCCGGAACGCCACCAAGGAGGCGATGGACCGGCTGCTTGACCTTCGGATTGAGATGGACCGGAAAAAGAACCTCGACATCTCCTCGCTGCGCAATCTCCAGCAGCGCCTGGCAAACGGATTCCAATCCCATGCCGTGGTTTTCGCGCCGGTGCCCCGTTACAAGAATCAGGCGCTTGGACGGGTTCAGGAACGCGAAACGCCTTTCCAGTTCGTTGCGCGTCTGCCCATCTTCCCGCAGGCGAGCAACCGTGTTCAACAGAGCGTCAACCACCGTATTACCGGTTACGTGGATATTGGCGTCGGATACGCCTTCCCGCCGCAGATTCTCGCGAGCATTAAGGGTTGGGGCGAAGTGATACCTGGCCAAAACGCTCGTCAGGCGGCGGTTGGCTTCCTCAGGCCATGGCGCAGACAAATTTCCCGTACGAAGACCCGCTTCGACGTGGCCCACATCAATCTGCCTGTAATGGGCCGACAGAGCTGCTGCGAACGTCGTCGACGTATCTCCTTGAACCAGAACCAGGTCCGGCCTCGACTCGGTCAGCACGGCATCCAGTCCGCTCAGCGCTTTGCCCGTCATTTCCAGCAGAGTTTGCCCGGGCGCCATGACGTCGAGGTCGTAGTCGGGACGAACGTCAAAAAAGGCAAGCATGGAGTCCAACATCTGACGATGCTGAGCGGTCACACATACTTTGGTTTCGACGGTCGTTTCATTCTTGAACGCCTCGACGAGCGGCGCCAACTTTATCGCCTCTGGCCGCGTACCCATGACTATCAGAACCCTCATAGTCTTCCCCCGCTCAATCAACGTGGTCGAGAATGATGCCCTCCAGCAACTTCACGATTCCAGCCAGCGCAATCGCGGCCAACAAAGTCAGAATCGTGTTGTACATACGCTGAGGCTCCATCGGATAGCTAGGCGTGGTCGGAGCTTGCAACGGGGACACCATTTTGAGGGTGCGCGCGGCATCCATCCTGCCCTTTTCGAGGGCGGCAAGCGCAGTTTTGTACAAATCCTGCGCGAACCCGGCCTGCATTTGCAGTCGCTGGAACTCACCGACCGTATAGTTCAACGTCCGCCTCGACGGAGACGTCAGTTCTGCCTGCTTCTGGGCAATCTGCTGGTCAATCGCCTTGAGACTGCTCCTAAGCATGACAACCGTCGGCTGATTCGGGCTTAACGTGGGCGGCAACGAGTCCAACTGGGCCTGAACTTCGGTCCTTTGCGCCTCAAGCTTGTCAATGAGCGCATTGAGACTTTCGGCGGTTGCCTGCGGGGCCATCAACCCTTTACGATTCTGAAAATCGATCAGATCGTTGCTAGTCGCGATAACGCGGTCGTGGGCAAGTGTTACCTGCTTCGTGAGATAGTCAACCTGCGATTGCGCCAGATCGTGTCCAATCTGGTTCATATGGGCCTCGCCTTCCCGCACCATGAAGGCCGCAATGGCTTGTGCAGTTTTCGGATCATAGGCCTGCGCACTAATTCGGAGTACTCCGCTATAGTCGTCGTACTCCACATCGATGCGCGACAGCCAATAGCGATAGAACCACTCCGGCGGAGCGTTCTTGAACCACATCCGCGAAACAGGATCCCAGCGTCGGTCGCTGTAATGAGCGCGCAGATCGAGAGCGGCATCGAGCTTCTTCAGCATGTCCGCGGACAGAAGATACTCGCGCAGCAAGAGTTGATCGCTACGGCTAGGACCCGCGGCCCCCGGCACAATGGTTGAAATATCGACGTTCGGATTGCTGATCTCGTCTGTCTTCTGGATGATCACACTCGCGTCGGAAACGTAACGGTCAGAGGCTACGAATACCCAATACACCGCGGAAAGGATCGCGACGATAAAAATCAACCTAATGATTAACTTGAATACACTTACGGTCGACAGGTTGTGCAACTTCTCACGATAGCCATTAGCCATCTTTCTGAGTATGCCATCCTGGATGATTACCGATGACGAGTCGTTCATGAGGCTATTTTTCCCTTGTATTCCTTAAGCGCATCACCGAGATCATCGAACCAGTGAGCCATTCCCTCGTTAATCCAGATAGCCGATTGGCAAAACTGCCTGAGCGTGCCTTCGTCATGGGACACCATGATCACGCTTTTTTGACCCGTCTTGTCCTTGAACGCGTCAGCTGCCTTCTTTCTGAATTTCGCATCGCCAGCCGCCGTCACCTCATCTGAGATGTAAACGTCAAAGTCAAAGGCCAGCGATAGCGCGAACTGCAACCGCGACCTCATTCCTGATGAATATGTCTGCACCGGCTTGTCAAAGGCGTCGCCCAATTCGGCAAAGTCCTGGATGAACGCGAGACGATCCTTGAGTTCATTCTGGTGTCCGTGGATTCGGCAAACGAACTTCGCATTCTGTCGCCCGGTTAGTGTGCCTTCCAGCCCTCCGCCTCCCATTGGCCAGGATACGCGGCATCGACGCTCAACCCGGCCTTTGGTCGGAAAGTCGACGCCGCCGATAATGCGGAGCAGTGTCGATTTCCCCGCACCGTTCACGCCGATCAACGCGACGCTCTTGTTCGAGGGAATCGTCATGTTGACGCCTCGCAATATCCATTTACCGGCGCCGTGCTCGGATATATATCGCTTGTGGACATTCTCTACAACGATCATTTCATCACCAGCTTCTTTGCGAAACGTCTGTAGAGTGCCAAACCAATCAGTACGAAACCCAAGCCCCAGCCAAAGAGATACGCTAGGTTGACTCCCGGGTCGGTGTGATAGGTTGGCAAAAATCCGAGCCGCACCAGTTCGATTCCGTGCACGACAGGATTAATCAGGAGAATGTCACGATAAGGCTCAGGAACAACCGCGATAGGGAGCAATGTGCCGGAAATGTAGTAAAGGGGCACATATAGCATCTTGTAAATGTGGTCCAGTTCCGGGACAAATTTCATTCCCACCGAGGTAATCAGGCCGAGACCGAACCCGAACAGCCAGAGCCCCAGAAGCGCAGCAACGACCAGCAACGGGTCCGCAGGAAATAACACCGGATTCAGCGTATCTGGCGTTATTGTCTTGCCCATGGCAACCGTGAACAGAATGATGATAGTGGCGATTGGAATCATCAAAAAGAATTCCAAAGCCCCTCTTATGAACGCAGCATCAAATGGCTTTACCTGTCGATAGACAAAGAAAGCCTTGTTTGTATCAATCGCGTGCAACGTTTGAAGCCATGTGCGCCTCCAAAGGAGAAATCCAACGAATCCTCCAAGAATCCACATATTGATTTCCATTCCACCTACTTCGTGTATGTGGAGCGTTTGATATCCGAACGTGTGAATCGCGATATAGACCACCGGCTCAACCAGCAGCCAAAGCCATGCCGCCCGTGCCTCGAACAGGCGATCCAATGCCTCACGCAGAAACATCGCGCGCCAAACGGCTAACGTAACCTCTAAGGGCGTACGAATTTTTTCCGTCATATCCCGTTACTGAAAGTCGCGCGTAAAGGTTACCGTCGGATCCGCAATCATGACGACATACGTGAGGAATTTTCTGAATTCCGCTCCAGGCGAGTTCGTTACATAAATCACGTCGTGATTTTGAATCGGGAAATTCTGTGTAACGAAGAACGCTGCTGGATCCCGCAAATTGATCTCGTACACTACCGGCACCATGCCGCTACTAGCCTTGATCGACGGATCCATGTTGTCGACCAGCTTCGCGTCCTCGAAACGGAACACGAACACCCCGCGCGCATCCGCACGGTTGTCGTTCAAACCACCCGAGCGGGCGAGCGCCTGAGCCAGCGAAATACCCTGCGCTTCAAACGGAATCTCGTCGTTCTTGCCCGTTGCGCCCAGCACCGAAAACGTCTCCGGCTGATACAGCGCCGTCACCACGTCGCCTGGCTTGAGCACGACGTTCTGCTTGGGATCGCGAATCACTGCATTGAGCGGCATGATCGCCGTGGTATCACCGCGCGACAGTTGGATCGCAATATGGCCAACCTGCTGTTTCAACCCGCCCGCGAATGCGAGCGCATCCAGCAAGCGCTCGCCCTTCGGCGTGAGCGGCATCATCTTGCTCGTATTGACTTCACCGACGACCGTGACATTCGAAGCGTTGTTGTTCTTCACGCTAACGAGCACCTGCGGCTGGTTCGCCTTGCCCTTGAGATGGCTGACGATGCTGGCCTCGATCTGCTCGGTGGTGCGACCCGCCACCGCGATACGGCCCGCGAAGGGAATGGAGATGGTGCCGTCTGCGTCCACCATTTGTGCGGGCAGCGTCACACTGCTCGACGTGTTCGACGCGCCCGACCCGAGCGACGGCAGTGAAACCGGCGACGCGGACCCAAACAGCATCGCGGGCGGCGTTTCCCAGATCGTCACCTCGATCACGTCACCCGGACCGATCTCGTAGTTGTTTCCCGTCGTGCTCGCGAACTTGGTCGAGAACTGCCCCAACTGCTTGGCGTCCGCGAGTTTGCGTGCCAAGGCATCGTTGACATCCACCACCTGGATGCCCTCAACGCGCCCCGAATCGTGCTGCTCCAGAATCTGCTGACGGCTTGCGCCGGATGTCGGAATCCAGTCCGGGACCGTCCCACATGCCGAAAGCATCAAAACTGCAGGAACGCACACTGCCAAAAAATTCTTCTTCATGAATACTCAAATCTGGTCACGAATTAGCCGCAAGCCTTGCCACCGCCGCAACCGTGCGGCTGATCTGCTCTGGCTCATGCGTCGAACAAATGAAAAACCGCAAGCGCGCCGCTTTTTCCTCAACCGCCGGATAAAAAATCGGCTGCACGTTGATGCCTTCCTCGAACAGCGCATTCGCCCACTGTGCAGCCTTAAGCGAACTGCCCGTAATAACCGGCACGACCGCATAACCCGCGCTCGTACCGGTATCGAGCCCGGCGGCGCGTGCCTCACGCAAAAACTGACTCCCACGCGCCTGCAATTGCGCAACGCGCTCGGGTTGCGCAATCAGACATTCCAGCGCCGCGAGCGAAGCCTCGGCAAGCGCCGGCGCGAGCCCCACGCTGTACAGAAAACCCGGCGCCAGATGGCGCAGCATGTCAGCCAGCGGCTGGCAACCGGCAATGAAACCACCACATCCCGCCAGCGTCTTGCTCATCGTGCCCATCCACAGATCGACACGATCCGACGCCACACCGCAGTGTTCGCGAATACCCCTGCCAGTCGCACCGAGCACCCCCAGCGAATGCGCTTCGTCAACCAGCAGGAACGCGCCGTGACGCTCCTTGACCTCGCAAAAGCGCTGCAGGTCGGGAAGATCACCGTCCATGCTGTACAGACCTTCAATCGCAATCAGCACGTTGCGATACTCGCCACGCACGCGCGCAAGCAATTCATCGAGCGCCTGCCAGTCGTTGTGTGCGAAACCAAGTCGCTTCGCGCCGCTCAACTGCGCGCCCTGCACGATGCTGTTGTGCGCGAGCGCGTCATGAACGATCAGATCGCCCGGACCAAAGAGCGCGCCAATCACGGTTACGTTGGTTGCGTGGCCGCTCACGAACGCGACGCAATCATCCGTTTCGTAGAACGATGCAAGCGCCCTTTCGAGTTCGCGATGCACAGGCCGCTCACCCGCAACGATGCGGCTCGCCGAAGCCGACGTGCCATACCGGTCGATAGCCGCCTTGGCGCGCGCGGCAATCGCGGGGTCGCCCGCCAGCCCGAGGTAGCTGTAGTTCGCAAAATTCACATACTCTCGGCCGCCGATCTGCGTCGTCGCGCCCGCAATGCCGTCGTGCACGCGAAAGAAGGGCGACTCGACGCGCAGCGTCTCGCCCATCTCGCGCATCAGCTTGACCTGCTGGAATTGCGGCATTGCTTCGAAGCGGCTGCGCGACGACAGCGTCTGTGCGGCCCGTACCGCCTTCGCATCTGGCACGCCGGGCGTCGTGACCGCATCGGTCGCGCGCTCCAGTTGGCGCTTCAGCGCTTTTGCCGCCAGCTGTTGGCGGAGTGTTTCCCCGAGTCCCATGTAATCCGATCTATCTTGTCTGTTCAGCGCGAGCGCCTTACGCGTGCGCTTCGACCCACTCATACGCGCCGGGCGTGCCCAGCAGCGCGGCGAGCAGCCGGTAGTTCATTTCGTGCGTCGGCCGCCGCGCGGTGACGTGGCCAAGCAGCGGCGCCCCCGCGAGCGCGAGATCACCGACCAGATCGAGCACGCGATGGCGCACGAACTCGTCTGGCTGACGCAATCCGCCCACCACGCGCTTGCCGACGATCGCCGCCGTGCATGACATCCGTGCGCCGCGCAGAATGGGCCAGCCGCGCAGATAACCCACGACGATGGCGGGCACGGCCCACTTGACCTGTCCATACGATCGCGACGAAGCAATTTCCTCAGAAAAAGCGCGCGGCGTCATGCGGCCGTGCCACTCCATGTCGCCGAAACCTTTGAGGTCGTTGTTGTGCACGCTGAACGCGTAGTCATCGGCCGGCTCGACGCGCATCTCGCGACGTGCGGCGCCCTCGCCGTCGACAACACTCACGGCCTTGAGCACGCGCAAGAAGCGCTTCGGCTGCGGGAGCGCGGCGCGCCCGCACGCCTTAATAGCGTCAATCCAGGGCTGCGCGCTGCCATCGAGAATCGGCACCTCTTCAGCGTCGAGTTCGACGATCGCGTGATCGATCTCGCAGGCGAGCAGCGACGCGAGCAGATGCTCGACTGTGCGCACGCCGAGTCCATCGTTCGCGCGCAGCATCGTGCAGAGAGGCTGGCCCTGGCGTAGCGCCGGATTCGCAGCCACCGTGCCGAGTTCCCGCCCTTCGCGCATACGGCGAAACACGATACCGTGCCGCTCGCCCACAGGCGCAACCGCCTCGGCAGGCAGAATGCGCACGTTCACGCGCCGCCCGGTATGCAGACCGTGGCCCGACAGTTCGAGCGGCCGAGCCAGCGTGCCTTCGCTCGCCTGCCAGCCCGCGGGCAGCTTCACTCCGCAAATGCCGGCGTCGACAGACATGCCTCGTCTCCCTGTTGATCCTGTTCGTTGTTTTTGTTGCGCTCGACAAACGCGCGTGCCTCGTTCTCGTCGAGCGCGTGACGCGCAGCCAGCGCCGCGACTTCCTCGTTCGCACCGTCTGCCGCGCGTGGCGTTCCGTCTACGCCCTCGCCGTCTTCATCGAGCATGTCGACGATACGCAGCGCGAGCGTATGCACGGTCGCGCCTTCGGCGATCGCCATGATCGACAGCTTCACGCCGAACGACTCTTCGACAGCCATGCCGAGTTCCATGCCCATCAGAGAGTCCATGCCGAGGTCGAGCACCGAACGGTCGAGCGCGATGCTTTCTGGCGACATATGCAGAATGCGCGCGATCTGCGCCCGCAACGCGGTCTCGACCAACGCAACCGCTTCGACCTTCGGCAGCACGCGCAGTTGTTCGAGCAGCGCGCCATCCTCGCTCGCGGTCTCCGTCGCGCCGCCGTCTTGCAGCGCCATGTAGCGGCGCGCCTGTGCGGCGGGCATGCTGCGCGCGATCGCCGCCCAGTCCAGACGCACGACGGCCTCGCCGGCCGCGCCGTTCACGAGCGCGCGCTCGAGCGCCGTCATCGCCTCGTCGGAGGTGATCGACGCGCCGCCGATGCGCGCCTGCAGCGCCTCGCGCGTCACACTATTGCGCGCGAGAAATCCAACGTCCTCGATTGGCCCCCACGCCATGAAGGCGGCGGGCAGGCCAACGGCGCGGCGATGTGCAACAAGTGCTTCGAGAAATGCGTTGGCCGCGACGTACGCGCCCTGGCCCGGATTGCCGAGATAGGTCGTGGCTGACGAATACAGCACGAAAAAGTCGAGCGTGCATCGCAGTGTCGCGCGGTGCAGATTCCATGCGCCCGCAACCTTCGGTTCTAGTACGGCAGCCATGCGAGCGTCGTCGATGTTGCGCAGCAGACCGTCGTCGATGCGCATTGCCGAGTGCAACACGCCTTTGAGCGGCGTGCCGCGCGCCTCGATGGTATCAACGAGACGGTCGAGCGCCGCTGCGTCAGTCACGTCGCACGTCACCACCGTCACGGTGACGCCGTGTTCGGCGCGCCAGCGTTCGAGTTCCTGCTGCTTCGCCGCGTCGAGCTTGCCGCCGCGGCTTGCGAGCGTGAGGTGACGCGCGCCGCGCGCGATCATCCAGCGCGCACTCGCGTACCCAAGACCGCCCGTGCCACCGACGATCAGATACGCCGCATGCGGATCAAGACTCAGCGCAGGCTGCACGACGCCGCGCGTGGGCGCCGGCGTGCCTGACGGATAGGTCACGAGCACCTTGCCGATCTGGCGCGCCTGCTGCATGTACCGGAACGCCTCTTCCGCGCGCGCGGCCGGGAACGCGCGATACGGTAACGGATGCAGCACGCCGCTCGCGAAGAGCGACATCACTTCCTCGAAGAGGCGCGTGGTCAGCTCGGGCAGCACGCCCATGAGCTGGTCGGCATCGATGCCGAAATAGCTGATGTTGTTGCGGAACGGCCGCAGGCCGATCTGGCTGTTCTCGTAGAAGTCGCGCTTGCCGAGTTCGAGGAAGCGGCCGAATGGACGCAGCGTGTCGATGCCGCGCACCATCGCTTCGCCCGCGAGCGAGTTCAGCACGATATCGACGCCCTCGCCGTTCGTACAGGCGCGCACGTCGTCGGCGAATGCGAGACTGCGCGAGTCGAACACGCGGTCGGCGCCGAGCAGGCGCACGAACTCGCGCTTCTCCGCGCCGCCCGCCGTGGCGAACACTTCCGCACCGAGATGACGAGCGATCTGGATCGCCGCGATGCCAACGCCGCCGGCGCCGCCGTGCACGAGCACACGCTCGCCGCGGCGCAACCGCGCGAGTTCGCACAGCGCGTAGTACGCCGTGAAGAACGTGGTGGGAATCGTGGCGGCTTCTTCGAAAGAGAGTGCCTCGGGCTTGCGTGCGATTGCGCTCGCACGCGTGACCACGCGCGTCGCGAACGAAGCCGGTGCGAAGCCGAGCACTGCATCGCCGGGCGCCAGACCTTCAACGCCCGCGCCAACGCGCACGATGCGACCGGCCAACTCCATGCCGATCGTTGCGCCCGCGAAGCCGGTCTCGACCGCTTCGTCGGAAAGGAGGCCCATCGAATACATGACGTCGCGGAAGTTCAGACCGGTCGCCATTGGCGCGATCTCGACTTCGCCGGGATTCAGCTCGCGCGCCGGCAACGCGAACCATTCGAGGTTGCGCAGCGAGCCAGGCATGTCGAACGCCAGCACGGCCGGCGCGGTTGCGGCCTGTGATTCGAGCGCGGATTCGTCGCGCCACGTCTGGCGTTCGGCCGCCTGCGCCGGCAGCATACGCGGCACGTAGCGACTTTGTGCCGCCAGCAGCACTTCTTCCTCGCCGTCGTCGTGTGTGAGCGCGTACGCCAGTTGCGTGACGGCCTCGCCGTTCGCCGATGCGACGTCGATCAGGCGCAGTGCAAGCGCCGGATACTCGTTCGCCATCACGCGGCCAAGGCCCCAGAGCGTCGCCTGCTCGGGCTGTGCCGCAGCGCCTGCTCCAAGACCGAACGGCGCACCGCCGCGCGTCACCACGCACAGGCGCGCTTGTGAGACCGCGTGTGCGGCATCGATTTCGCGCACGAGCGACGCGAGCGCAAGCGCACCATCCTGTTGCGCGCGCATGACTTCGGCGCCACTGGCATCAGCGAGTGGCGCAAGCGGCGCGACGAACACGATCTGCGCTTGCGTATTCTTGCGTTCGAGCCATGTGGCCGCCTCACGCGCGGGCACCGATTCGACCTGAGAGCCCAGACGTGCAAGTTCTTGCGCGAGTGCCGCACCGAATGGATCGTTACCGTCCTGCACGATCAGCCAGGGCTGCCCGTGGGCCGCATTGGTCTGCGTCTGCGCGGCGGCGGAAGGCTTACGCGCGACGATCAGCGTCGGCGCACCTTCAAGATCAAGATCCTGCTCCGCGTGGCGCACGACGTCCTGCAGGCCAGCGCGTTCGCAAAGCGACTGGAGTGCGGCCGGCGCGAGCGCACCATAAGCCTGTGCGGCAACCTCGTGACCCACCACACCGAAGACAATGTCGGCAAACCGGCTGCGGTGCCCATCGGCGAGCACGACGAGACCACCCGGCGCGAGCCGTTCGGCGATTGCCTTCAGTGCGGCGAGCGGATCGGCTTGCTCGCCGATCATGCGGTTGACGACGATCAGGTCGAACGGCGCGGCGTCACGGCAATGCGTGAAAAGCGGCTCGTTTTCGCCGAGCAGAAGCGTCTGCACGTGAGCGTGCGCTTCCGCGTCGAGCGCGGCGAGCTGCTGGTGCGTGCCCGCTAGCACGTGCTCGCACTGCGAGGCTGACACGCCGATGTCGAGCGGCTGCAGCACTTCGCCGCTCGTCGCGCCAATCTCCAGGACTCGCAGGCGACGCGCCCGCGGCCACGCCGCAAGCGCTTCCTTCACGCAGGCGGCGAGCATCGCGCGCGCATGCGCCCACGTGGGCGAGGCGTCGAAGAACTGCTCCACGAGGCTGCGCCCCGTCGGCGAGAGCAGCGCGGGAGCGGCCTCGCCGGTTGCCGCTTCGCGCAGTACGCGCGGGAGCGCCGCACCGACGTGCGCGAGCAGTGTCAATTCGGCGACGTGGCCTGGCGACACCGCCAAAATGTCCTGCCACAGTGCATCGTGCGCGGGCATCGCCGCGCAAGCCGCATCGTCACGCACGAGACGTTCACCCTCGAAACGGGCAAGACCGTCCTCCACAACGAACTGCGCGAGGCGTTCGAGCAGCACCGCGTTTGCAACATTCGTCAGGGGCGGCAGCGTTGGCTGCGCGAACACGTTGAGTGCATCGAGTGCGTTCAGCGCGTGCAAGCCCGCCAGCACGTCGAGCAGCGGCAGCGTTTCGGTCAGATGGCGCGTGCGTTGCGCGCCGTCTTCCTGTGACGCGAGGCGCGTGCTCGCACGCTCGACGAGCGCAGCCGGCGCGGGCAGTGCAACGGCCGTGAATTTGCCGGCCAACGGCCGGGCCTCGAGCGCGTAAGCGAAGCGCGCCGGCGCGGCGTGGCGGCGGCTCGTCAAGTCAACGCGGCGGAAGCGGCATGCTGAAAGACGCGCGACGATCGCATTGTTGGCGTCGAGGAATTCAAACGATGCGACGAGCGAATGCGGACTGCGGCGCTGCACGCGCGCGAGCACGCGGCGCACCGAGTCGCCGCTCAGGAAATCGACGCGGCCGATCTGCACCGGCACGAAAGCCGCGCGCGCCTCGCTGGGCGCGGCACCCGTCTGGCCGAGAATCGCGAAGAGAGGATGAAAGCCGCTATCCATCAGCGCGGGATGTAGCAGCCAGCCGGCCAGCGCCTGCGAGCCTCCAAGCGCCTGGGGCGCTTCGAAGTCGGCGAGCGCGTCGTCGCCTTGGACCTGAACCGTGCGCACCCAGCGGAACGCCGGGCCGTAGCTCAAGCCGATCGCGGCGGCACTAGCGTAGAGCGCATCGCCACGCATCGCAGCACTCGCTTCGAGGCGCGCCAGCAATGACTCGTCGGCCACGGTTAGCGCGTCGAGCGTGCTGCCACTTTCGAGCAGGCGGCCCGTCACGTTGAGGTTCCACGGACCGTCGCTCATGCGGTCGCGCGTTTCGATCGTAAACGACGCGGTGCGCGCGTCGATCACGAAGCGGAACAGCTTCGCGTGCTGCGCCTGGAACACGACCGGCATGCGGATCTCGACGTTCTCCAGCGCGACGCCCGATGTGCGGAAAAACACGCGCGCCGCAGCCAGCGCCATCTCGACGCAGCCCGCGCCTGGGAACGCGACGCCGCCATCGACGACGTGATCGGCCAGCATCGGCAAACGCTGCGGATCCAGCTGGTTTTCCCACGCGAATGCGTGCTCATGCAGACGGTAGCCAAGCAGCGGGTGATCGACGCGACGGTTCACGAGGTTGTAGCCCTCGACGGTCGCCTTCTGCCAGTGGCGCTCGCGCTGCCAGGGATAGGTCGGCAGAACCGTGCTTGACACCTGCGGCGCAAGCGGCACGAATCGGTCGAGATCGACGGTGGCGCCGTTTGCGACCGCCGAGAGCATCGAATGTTCGAGCATCTCCGCGCTGTCGTGATGACGCTTGAGCGTGGGCACGACGGCGCCCGCGAGCTTCAGACTCGCGAGTGTCTGTTTGACATAGTGGCGCAGGATCGAGTGCGGCGCGATTTCGATGAACACACGCACACCAGCGTCAACGAGTGCCGCGACCGCTTCATGAAAACGCACCGGCTCGCGGATATTGCGCCACCAGTAGCCTGCATCGAGTGCGGTTCCGGAAAGCGTGCTGCCGGTGACGGTCGAAACGTAGCGCTTCGCGCCTCCGCGCGGCATAAGGTCGGCGAGACCGACGCGTACGACCGGCTCGATTGCGTCCATACAGTTGCTGTGGAACGCGTAATCGAGATCGAGGATCTGAAAGAAGCTACCGTTCGC
Organism: Paraburkholderia sp. J11-2; assembly: GCF_905220185.1. Classification (NCBI taxonomy): domain Bacteria; kingdom Pseudomonadati; phylum Pseudomonadota; class Betaproteobacteria; order Burkholderiales; family Burkholderiaceae; genus Paraburkholderia; species Paraburkholderia sp. J11-2. The sequence goes on from NZ_CAJMYY010000011.1 coordinate 198,111, forward strand.
CGCGAGCGAGGCGCCAATCGCCTCGAGCCCTTCGGGGGAACCGGCAAGCGTGACCGCTTCGGGGCTGTTGGTGCCGGCCACTTCGACCGCCGCCACGAGCCCCAGGCGCGCGATCAACTCTCGCGCTTCCGATTCGCAAATGCCGGCTGCGGCCATCTTGCCGGTGCCGCGCGTGAGACCTTGCGCCGCACTGCGAACGCGGATCACGCGCACGGCCTCGGCGAGTGTCAGCGCACCCGATGCCCACGCGGCCGCGATTTCGCCGACGCTGTGTCCAACCGCCGCGTCGAAGCCGATACCGCGCGCTTCGAGCGCGCGCGTGATGCCGACCTGGATCGCAAACAGCAACGGTTGCGCGTTCTCCGTGGCGGCGAGCCACTCGGCGCTCGCGCCCGCACGCAGCACGGCGACGAGCGAGTCATTGCCGTCGGCGCACCAGAGCGCATCGACTTCGTCAAGCGCGGCTCGGAATACCTTGTCTTCGGCGTAAAGCTGCTTGCCCATGCCGGCCCATTGGCAGCCGTTGCCCGCGTAGACGAACGCCACCTGGGCGTCCGACTCGACGGCCTCGCCACGCGCGACGTATGCGGGCAGCGCCTCTTCGGACGATTGGGCGAGCAGTTCGAGCGCGGCGCGGCCTGCGTGCGAATCAGGCGGCGCGATCACCACGCGCTTTTCGAGCCATTGACGACGGCGTGCGGCGCTAGCCGCAAGCGTGCCCCATTCGACGCCCTCGTCGAGACGCGCAAGATAGCGAGCGGCCAGCGCGGTAAGCGCGGCCGGCGAGCGCGCCGTGAGTACGAGCGGCGGCAATGCTGCGTCGGCCTTGAACGGCGCTGCGGGCGCCGAAGGAGCAACCGCGTGCGACGCTTCCGCGAGCACAACGTGCGCGTTGGTGCCACCGAATCCGAATGAATTGACGCCGACCGTCAGCGGTGCGCCATCTCGGCGTGCAAGCGGCGTGAAGCGATCTACGACGCGCAGGCGGCCACCTTCGAAATCGATGGCGGGGTTCGGTGTTTCGAAATGAAGCGAGCGCGGCACCGCGCCGTGCTTCAGGCAAAGAATCGCCTTGAAGAGGCCGGCCATACCCGAGGCGGTTTCGAGGTGACCGATGTTCGTCTTGACCGAGCCGATCAGCAGCGGATCGTCGGCGGGGCGGCCGCCTGCGACGGCTTCGATCAGCGCGCGCGCCTCGATCGGGTCGCCAACCGCGGTTCCCGTGCCGTGCGCCTCCAGATAGGCAAGCGAACGCGGATCGACGCCCGCGCGGCGATATACCGTGCGCAGCAACTCGGCTTGCATCGCCGTCGTCGGCACGCTGATGCCGCCGTGCGAATGACCGTCGGAGTTCACGCCCGAGCCGGCGATGACGGCGTGAATCGTGTCACCGTCCGCGAGCGCGCGATCGAGCGGCTTGAGCAGCACGAACGCGCCGCCTTCGGAGCGCACGTAGCCGTCGCCGGTCGCGTCGAACGCGCGGCAGCGGCCACGCGGCGACAACATCGACGCCTTAGCAAAACTCACGAAAGTGAACGGATGCAGCAGCAGGTTGACGCCGCCTGCAAGCGCCATCTCGGTCTCGCCCGACTGCAGTGCCTGTACCGCCTGATGCAGCGCGACGATCGAAGAGGAGCACGCCGTATCGACCGACATGCTCGGACCGCGCAGGTCGAACAGATAGGAAACGCGATTGGAAGCGATGCTGAGCGTGTTGCCGGTGGCCGAGTACGGATCGATCCAGTTCAGGTCGTCCATGCTGCGGTTGCCGTAGTCCATGCTCGCGACGCCAACGTAGACCCCACAATCGCGCCCGCGCATCGCGGCCGGACGCACGCCGGCGTCCTCGAACGCTTCCCACGCGAGTTCGAGCAGCAGGCGCTGCTGCGGATCCATCTGGGTCGCCTCGCGCGGCGAGATGCCGAAGAACGCCGCATCGAAACCGGCCACGTCGTCAAGAACGCCCGCCGAGAACGTGTAGCTTTTGCCTGGCTCCTTTTTGGACGGATGCTGGTAGAACGCCGTGCCGAAACGCTCAGACGGCACGGCCGTCACAGCGTCGCGCTCGTCACAAAGCAGTTGCCAGAAGTCGTCGGGCCCTTGAACTCCGCCGGGAAAGCGACATGCCATCCCGACAATTGCGATTTTCCTTTCCATCTTCATGCCGGCATCTGCTGCAAATCGTTCTGTGCATCGGTGTCGACGCTATTCGCGTGGATCATCGCGCGTTGTATCGTGGAGCCGAGAGTCTCGACGCTCGCGTCTCGCCGCTGGCCGAGATCGTTCCCGAAGTTACGCCAAATAAAGTAGTCACTGTGGGTCGGTTCCGTTGCGAGCGCATCGAATACGGAACCCATCGCCGGAACGTGGTCGCCATAAAAACACACGACCGCCGGGCGGCTGCTCCCGCGCAGATAACCGGTCAGCCGGCCGATCATCGCGTCCGCGTTTTCCATATGCCGGAGGTAAGCGGTCAGGTCGCGCCAGCGGGCGTCGTCTCCCAGCGTGTGCCGTGATTGCGACTCCCCTTGGGAAACCGTTTCCAGGTGCAACGGGCCGTGGTTTTCCATCGTGATCGCAAAGACGAACGCCGGCCTTCCATCACGTTCCTGCAGGACGTCGATGATCTTGTCCGCCACCGCGAGATCCCCAACGTACGGCCCCTCGCGAGGCGCATCTTCGAAATGCTCAATGTCGAGGAAGCGGTCGAAATGCATATGCTGGAATGCCCGGCGACGGCCAAAAAAACTCGCGTGATAGGGATGCACGGCCACCGTGCGATACCCACCGCGGCCGAAATAGCCCGCCAGCGACGCGCACGCCTGGCGCACGAACATATATGGATAAAAGCGCGCGTAGCCGAGTTCGGACGGCGTCAAGCCGGTGAGCATCGCGAATTCGCTGCGCATCGTATTCGCGCCCCACGCCGGCACCATCAATTCGCCTTGCTCGAAGGCCTCACGCTTTGCGCGATCGAAATGCACGTAGGGCGCGCGAGACACGAATTCGCCCAGACGACGAGCGTCGAAATACGACTCGCTCTGAATGACGATGACATCGGGACGGACGTTTGGGCGGCCCGCGGCAAATGGACTTGCGCGCATGGCGCGAGCGAATGCGAGCCGCTGCGCGCTGCTTAACCCAATGATCAAATAAGCGATGAATGCGGCGAAAAAGCCGAATCGGCGTTGATCCGAGAACGGGTGCAGTGTGAGCGGCAGTCGGTGAGAGAGCGCGCAACACACGGGCAAAGCCAGCAACGCAATGATCGCCCCGACGCCTCGCTGCGCAATTGCCACAGGGCTCTCGGCAATGTACGCCGCCGCTGCAGTTGCAACGCCGAGGAGCACGACGATGAGTTTGCCAATACCGAGAAACGGCAAATACAGACGCGGATGCGAGACCGCCTGACTGAAAAGGCTCAAGTCGCTAAAAACTAGCGGCTCGCGCAGCGATGCATGCTTGGCGTTGCCGACGACAGCGAGCAAGGTCATCAGCACGAGCGTGACGCCCGCTGAGAACAACGGCCGTCCCGTGAACGCGAGGCAGGCCGCCGCCACGACAGCGAGCGACGCCAGATGCAGCGCTAGCGCATCGGACGGACGACGGAGCGACGATCGGGTGACAGCGATCGCTTCAACGACGAAGGAGCATGCGACCATGCCGGCCGCGGTTGCGAAACCGAGCAGCACTTCACATATTCCGGCGAGGGACTTGAAACAGGAAACCGAGGATTGTGTCGGCGATAGCGGCTGGCAGCAGACGCAATAACTTGAGCCCAAGCGTCAAACTGAAGGGGAACGCAATTTCAACCTGACGCCGCGCGAGGCGCTTCCTGATGAACAGGGCGGCCTTCTCGGCGCTCCACATGAAGGGCTTGTTGCCAGGGAAGACGTCGCTCATCGCCGTTCGCACGAAACCCGGCATCACGACCGAAATACCGATATGGTCGCGCGCAAGGACCGGCCGCACCGAGTCACAGTAGGCCACGAGCGCCGCCTTGCTCACGCAATAAGCTGGCGAGATCGCCATCCCCCTCAACCCGGCGAGCGAACTGACGATCGCGATCTGGCCACGGCGACGCGTACGCATGCGTTCGATAGCGGGCAGTACCGTATGCAAGGCACCGTAGAGATTGATATCCACGACTTCGGCAGTGCGTCCAACGCCTTCCCAGTCGTCAGATGAGCGGAGGGTGCTGGCGACGCCAGCGTTGGCGATCAGCAAGTCGATCGGGTGTCGCGCGTCGAAATCCTGAATCCACGACTGAACCGCCGCTGCGTCGCGGACGTCCATGCAGCCAGCCACGACTTCGGCGCCACGTGTGCGGCACTCCGATGCAACGGCTTCAAGGCGCTCGACGTTTCTTCCGACCAGTCCCAGCGTGATACCAGGCACGGCATAGCACAAGGCCAACGCTCGCCCAAGACCGGCGCTGGCGCCAGTGATAACGATTACGCGCTGCCCACTTGCACTCACCCTACCTCCCCGATTGCAGGCAATATCGCTTTGCCAAGGCCTATGAATGGAGTTTTTTGCTTCTCTTTTTTAGCAGCCGCAAGCGGAATAACATCCACCGACTGCTATTGAAAATCCCTAGACAAAAGAGCGCCAACTGCTACCGCTAACATTTTTCGCGTTTCTTAAAGCATTGAAGACACGAAATCCACGCGCGCAAAACCAATGCGCGTTAGGTCGCCAATCAAATTTGGAAACGATCCATGCAATGCCTACAACTTAGGCCGTAGGAACTGAAGCTTGCAGCGAGAGGAAACGGTAAGCTCGCTGCGAGTGGGCGCAATCATACCGTAAGACATTTCTTTCATGCCATTACAAACTTCATTACTTCGGTAAGACAGTGGCAGCTTCGCAACAGCGGACAGTTACCATGTATTACACGCCATTTCACGGCTGCATCGTGTATGGGGTCGGATCCACTTCCGGACCAGGCCAGCCGACGCGAAGATTTATGCGGATTGGGTCGATATCGAACGCCGTCTGTGACCTTACAGCCTTCGCGAATGAAGGCTTTTTGAAGGCTGCGAGTGGTGCGCTCAACTCAAAGCTGCGAAAACGCTCTTAAAATCGCGCAAGCATTTTGTCTAATCAAATTATCGCCGCAAACGTTTTACTTTCGGCAAACGACACAAATCAGCCGCTAATTCGCGACAACCATTAACACGCGATTGCGTTCCGATTAAGGCTCGGTCCACTCTATTAGCTGCGCCATCGAGTCCTTCGACCTGCGCACAAATCTCACCTCATTTAGGCGCGTCGGCTGTTGCGCCTGCGGCACTCGCCTTAAATCGGCCAGGATCGCACCCCGGCAGCACAGCAGCGCCAGGGGGAAAAGCTCAGGCGCATACCAAAGTGGTACCCGTCAGCTTTGTTCACAAGCGGGGTCGATGCGGCGGTGACAAATGATGTTTGCTACGCCCGCTTGCCGCTGGCACCGAAACTTCGGCGGTTCATTCACGAATGTCCTCGTTGGCCCGGCAGCGATCGCCACCCCACACGCGTCGCCGCGCGGCTTGCTGCGGCAACAAGTACTCTTCCGCAGAATCGCATTGCTTGCGCTCGTTAAGCGCGAAGTCGGTCACGATACGACAATCCTAAGTTTCGCGTTTAGGATTGGGCGCCGTAGTTTTTGGTTTGCGCGCCACTCATGGCTAGGACCACCACCTCAGCGCGTGCAGGGGCTCGCGTGGCCTTGTGAGCAAAAAAAAAGCGCGTGATGGCCGAAGAGCGCGCGTTCCCTTCACAACACCCGGAAAACAGCGCTTGCCACAGATGCCGCTCGATACTCGCAGCCGCACCCCTGTTTAGAACGCCGATAGCGGCCCTATGTAGCCATGCATGGCCATGGCGATCAACATCGCGGACAGCGTCGGCAACACGAGATCCAGCACTTTGTACGGATCCCAACGCCACGGGAACCAACCGATCGCCCAGGTATACGCGTGCGACTCGAAAGCGAGCGACTCTTCAACATCGAGGGTTTCGAGCTCACACTCAAGTTTCTTGCGCGACCAATACCAGACGATCACCGCAAGCACTCCAATTCGAAAGTTGAACAGCAGGCCGACCGGCACCTGGATGAGCAATCCTTCAAGGCAGTGAGACAGCGACATGCGCCACCTTGCCGCCGCGAACCAGTCCAACAGCATATTCATAGGGACAATCCTCCTTCTGTCATGAACCCGCAGGTGCTGCGATGGTTCACCGCTGGTCCGCGCGTTTGACGCACGGCTCCAGTTGAAAGGCGCACCAAATCCGAGGAACGAGTCAGTGGCCGACAAATCACGATGCGCTCGCACGCACACGCAGAATTAGGGCGCGACTGCAGCCTGGGCGCTTTGGGTTTGCCGACACGACGGAAACCGCGGAGGGCACGTTTGACGTGTCGCGCACCATGCTACCGAACGCGGATCAATGCCGCACTGACCGGCGCCACGTGCACAGTCACACGCTGATCCGTCATATCGAGTGTTTGCTGCGGTATTCCATGCCATGCGCCATCCAACGCCACGGCCTGGCCGCCGAACGTGATTCCTGTTCCGCTGTTATAGATACCAGGATTGGCCAATTGATCGGCACTGCTCGCCCCCGACGAAAGCAGCGTCATTATGGTAGCCTGCGATGCGGACACGCCAAGCGAGATCGTCACGTTCGCTCCATTGTCCGTATCCTTGTTGTTGACGACGACATAGGTGGCGCCGCTGCCCGTCGCAACCGCGAATGCGCTTACCGCTACATCACTCGCACTGAGCGTCGTCGTCAAAAGCTGTCCGCTCGCACCGTCCGCGAATATTTGCGAGAAGAACATCAGCGCATAGTAAAGAGGCTGCACTGCCGTGACGGCGCCCTGCGCATCGCCTATCACGGCATAGCTGTCGATTGATCCGTTGTTGTGAAAATTCAAGCCGCTTGCACCGTACTGTGCATGCGTGAAAATGAAATCGATAGCCCACAGCGCACTTGCAAACACATTGCTCACGCCCGCGAGTTGGGTACTGCTGAAGTACGAATTAGCCTCGTCGATGCGAAACGGAACGCCGGCCTGCTGCGCGGCAGATTGCATTTTCTGCAGCTCGGCTACGAGACTCGTATCAGGGTAATTGAGCATGCCGGCAATCGTCGGCGCCGCGCTGCTGAAGTTGCTGATGTAGTAATGCTCAGTCAGCAGCGCGATCTTCCCGGTCTCGCTCGCAGCGAACGATTCGGCCCAGCCGGACGTGTCGCTCGAAGCGGCAGGCCCGCTGAATACGGCTCCATTGACCGCGTTCGCGATGGCCTGCGCAAACTGGTTCCAGCCCGAAATCGTGCCCTGCGCGACGGCGCCCCCGTTAAGAAAGATGTCGTAGGTTATCCCGCTGAGATTCGGCGTCCTGCTGTCGCCGTATTGATCGGGCTCGTTGCCTATCTCGAAGGCAAACAGTTGACTGCCGAGTTGCTGCGCAACGTACGCGGCTTCATCGGCCGCGAGCGCCGGCGAACTCGTCGAGCCGCGAGCGCCGGCAAAATTAATGCCGTATATCACTTTCCACTTGGGGCACTGTTTGATGAAGTCCGCGAAGTTCGCGACATCGATGCGAGAGACCTGGCCTTTGGTCTGCCCTGGTCCCTCTGGTGTCCACGTATTACGCTCTACGGCGTTGCCACCGATGCGCAGCATGCCTGCGCCAAGTGCATTGAGCAATCCAATCAGATTCGCGTTGCGTGGACCGAAGTACACGCCCGGAGGCGTATTGATGTGGCTTTTCTCATAGCTCAAGCTCGCAAAGCTCGCATCGAGCGTCGCCGTGTTGGGCATGGGTTGTTGCACGCTCAGCGCCATCGGAGCACCAGCTGGTAACGTGCTCGACTGATCGGGCGTTGTTGCGGCTTGCGATCCCGAATTGCCACCGCCGCACCCGGCCAGCATCGATACGGCCGCGCACGCGCCTAAACGCATGAACTCGCGCCGGTCCATTGCTGACGGCACCTGGTTGCGGTCCGCGAACGTCAGTCGGCTATTTTTTGTTCTCATCCATTGCCCCTCAGAGTCAACAACGCCAAGCGGATACTTCGGTCGTAGTCAAGTCGTTGCGGGTACTCGCGACACTATGCTCTACATTTATACGCATTGCTTATGAATTTCACTGCCTGGCCGCCTTTCAATGTCAGACGGTCGTTGAGCGACGCGGGTGATCCTCGAGCCGCCGGCTGACGCTTCACAAGCGGTTGGTGCGTTTAAGGCTTGACTGAGCTTTGAGAATCTCCCTGAGAGCCGGATTCACGCCAACAATGCAGGGGAGACCACCGAGTGAGTCTCCGATGCACATTGAATCGCAGTAGGCCGGTCGCCAGCCTGACAAACCGGGGTCGACATTGAATTGGCACACAACACGCCCAAGCGGCCATCACGCAAACGTTTGCTCTTCTACTTCTCGTTCACGGCCAAAAACGGAATTACTTTAGGTTGGGTTAACATTCCGTGTAGCCATGCGTGTGTCTCCAAGGACATCGGAACATGAATCGACACACAGCAATTCGATTGCAGACGCGTCGCCGTCCTCAAACAGTCGTCGGCTCGTGTGCGATGCAAGTGCATGCCGGCTCGCCGCACTCCAGCTTCATCTTAGCCGCGATTCTGACACCCCCGGCTAGACAGTGTCGAATGCTATCGCGTTTCGAAGACTGCCTTCCTCGCAGCCAATCGGGCCGCGCGGATCTGCGACGAACATCTGGATTCTTGCTGTGCTCTAACCATCCGTTAGCTCCCCTGTGGGAGAAAAGCTCGCGTGGGTCCGCGCTGTCAATTTGCGCCCTCGCACATCGCCAGCCGGGCCTACCTGCGGGCGAAACATGCCATGTCCTGCCTTTCCCCGGTAAACTTCAGCCTTTTGGGGGTTCGCCCACCGCAACCAGATCAGCACTATCAGCTATCCACGTGAGAACGAATGAAACCGCCGCGGCGGCGGCTTACTCCGCCCGGCGCACGAAGCCCCTTCACATCACCCTCGTCTGCAATACCGCCTGGGCGATCTACACCTACCGTCGCGGTTTCCTGCGCGCGATGACGCAAAGCGGCGCGCGAGTCAGCGTGATCGCGCCGCGCGATCGCACCTTTGAGCCGCTCGAACAAATGGGCTGTCACTGCATCGAACTGCCGGTGGCCTCGAAAAGCACGAACCCGCTCGACGACCTCCGCACGCTTCTCGCACTCTTCAAGCACTACCGCGCGCTCAAGCCCGACGTCGTGTTCCACTACACGATCAAGCCCAACATCTACGGCTCGGTCGCCGCGTGGCTTGCGCGCGTGCCATCCGTGGCGGTCACGACTGGCCTTGGTTACGTCTTCATTCAGAAGAGCCGCGCCGCTGAGGTCGCCAAACGGCTTTACCGCTTTGCGTTCCGATTTCCGCGCGAAGTCTGGTTTCTCAATCGCGACGATGAGGCCGCCTTCAGGGACGGCAACCTCCTCGCGCATCCCGAGCGTGCCCGACTGCTCCACGGTGAAGGCGTGGACCTTGAGGACTTCCCCTTCACGCCGCTACCGGCACGCGCGGAATTTGCGTTTGTTTTGATTGGCCGGCTGCTTTGGGACAAAGGCGTAGGCGAATATGTCGAGGCCGCCCGCACACTGCGCGCACGCTATCCCCATGCGCGCTTTCAGCTGCTCGGCCCGGTCGGCGTGGACAACCCGAGCGCCATCTCTCGTGAAGAAGTGGCCACATGGGAGCGCGAGGGCGTAATCGAATACCTGGGAGAGACAGCGGACGTGCGCCCCTATATCGCCGATGCCGATTGCGTCGTTCTACCGTCGTATCGCGAAGGCGTGCCGCGCACGCTGATGGAGGCGAGCGCAATGGGGCGGCCGATCGTGGCTACCGACGTGCCCGGCTGCCGCGAAGTCGTTGCCGATGGCGTGAACGGTCTGCTGTGCAAGGCGCGCGACGCGGACTCGCTCGAGCAGGCACTTGGGCGCATGCTCGACCTGGGTGACGCCGAGCGCGCCGCCATGGCCACGCGTGGCCGAAAAAAAATCGAGAAAGAATTCGACGAGCGCGTTGTGGTACAACGCTACCGGGAACTGATCCGGGAAATTGCCGGGTCGACGTTTTGATCGAAACTTGATTTCTCGGGAATGAACACGGCATGACTGCGACGAATTCAAAGGGCACCATCCTCGTCACCGGCGGTGCGGGCTACATCGGCTCGCACACCTGTGTCGAACTGCTCAATGACGGCTATGACGTGGTCGCCGTCGACAATCTCGTGAACAGCCGCAGCGAATCGCTCAAGCGCGTCGAGCAGATCACTGGCAAACCGGTCGCGTTCTATGAGGCCGACGTGCGTGACGCGGCCGCCATTTCGCGGGTTTTCGAAGCGCACCGCATCTCCGGCGTGATCCATTTCGCGGCGCTCAAGGCCGTGGGCGAGTCGGTGGCGAAGCCCATCGAGTATTACCGCAACAACGTTGACGGGCTGCTCGTGGTGCTCGATGTGATGCGCCAGCACGGCGTCAAGCAGTTCGTGTTCAGTTCATCGGCAACGGTGTACGGCGTGCCCGAGCGCTCGCCTATCGACGAATCGTTTTCGCTTTCCGCGACGAATCCGTATGGTCAGTCGAAACTCATCGCGGAGCAAATTCTGCGCGATGTCGAGATCTCGGATCCTTCATGGCGAATTGCCGTGCTGCGCTATTTCAATCCGGTGGGCGCGCATGAAAGCGGGCTGATCGGCGAAGATCCGGCAGGCATTCCGAACAACCTCATGCCGTATGTCGCGCAAGTTGCCGTGGGCAAGCTTGAGAAGTTACGCGTATTCGGCAGCGACTATCCGACGCCGGACGGCACGGGCGTGCGCGACTACATTCACGTGGTCGATCTGGCAAAGGGCCACCTCAAGGCGCTCGACGCGCTCGCGGTACGCAGCGAGGGCTTTGTGGTGAATCTTGGCACCGGGCGCGGATATAGCGTTCTCGAAGTCATCAAGGCGTTTGAGCGCGCCTCGGGGCGGTCGGTGCCATATGAGATCGTGGCGCGCCGGCCTGGTGACATCGCAGAATGCTACGCAAATCCGGGGATGGCAGAAAAGCTCATCAGTTGGAAGGCGGAATTTGGGATTGAGCGCATGTGCGTCGATCATTGGCGTTGGCAGGAAAAGAATCCGTGCGGGTTCGAGTAAGGCTGAGCGAGGCGGCAGAGTTCGGGCAGCGTTGGGCGATTTCACTATTGATCGCAGTGCTTGACCGCACTACCCGATTTCGGTCGACCGCCACAGCCTGCCTGTTCGAGACCCTCCTCAGCAACCTGCCCGGCAAATAGCATACCGACGTGCCACGTATTTTCTCGTGGCTGGAATTCTCGATAATGATCAGATAATTAGCAATCCAATGATCTAGAGCCATTTAATGCTATCGCCGGCCAGATGGCCCGTCGGATTGTGATCGATCCGACGACCAAGATTTGCCCCCAATTAGCGCAGCCATGAACACGGAGCAAGCGAGTATGTTTCGATCGTCTTCAGACGGCCACTGATTACAATTCCCGCAGTGTCGTGTCTGGACGAGAGGCTGCGCAGACGGTTTGGCGGGGCGCAATATTCGACATCGCGAGCAAACTTGTCGACAGCGTGGAGCGTCGGAAGCATCTTTGACGAGTTCCGGCGCACACGTACGCCTGATTTGCGTCGCTTCGCCAAGTGACGCATGTGCCTCAATATCTGCTCGATGTCCACTCGGTGCTCTCGACGCTTGCCGCCGCCAAAATCTGCCTTCGCTTCGTCGGCTTGCTAGCGCTGGTGGTCTTAATCTAATTCATTTTGGATTGTCTCGAATCTGACGAGTCTTCACTTCCAAAGTGCCGAATGGCGTTTTCTCTACAACCTTAAAGATTTCGTACGCAAGTGGCTCTTGGGAAAATTCTTTAATATACTGTCCGTTTGACCAATGCGATATCTCCGCGGACGATGTACGTCCGTAGTCGCCGACCACGCCGCGTCCAGTGCAGGATTGCTCGTCCGGATACCAGTCAAGGTGCTTAGCGTCGAACGGTGCATAGACTCGGATTCCCGATTTAAGCCTGCGAAATGGCTGAGTCGAACGGTGTACTGCGAACGTCGTATCGATTGATGCACGAATATATGCGACATCGCGATCGAGAACCTGCGCAAATTCCGGATATTTATGCCAAAACTGGCGTATGTGCAAATTCATCACGCGCCCAAAAAGGGGATAATTTTTCCGAATATCGTCGATTCTCAGCATTGGCCCAACACATTCAATGTCCTTGAACATATTTAGCATTGCGAGATAAATTGCAATAGCACCCGATTCTGCGCGGTCGAGATCCACATCGCCGTCGCTCACAATGTACGCGCTCGGTTCTCGACGCGCAAAAATAGAAGAAACCGTTTCGTTAACGAGATTCAGCTCATCTGCATTAGAAATACGTGCGCGCCGGAAGACCTGTATCCCACTCCCCTCCAATTCATCGAGAATTTCAAGCGTCCCCACGTCATCACTGCCGTTGTCATGCACAACGATTTCCAAGGGGACCGTTTGTTGCCTGTATGAGGCGATGACGCGCCTTAGCATCTCTCCTCTATTGTATGAGATGACGATGAGTGGCAGGGGTCTAAATCCTGCTTCACCTGGTAGAGGCTCCTGCCTTTCATATCGCGGAGCTCTATACTGCCTGCCCTCCTTGATGCCATATTGAATATAGTGCGTAGCGGCATCGACACCAGCCGCACGTACGTCAGGATTAAGGCGTAAATATTCTTCTGGAAAGAAATCAGATGGAAGTTGGCTCATAAGCTATTCTGAAAATAAAACCTCATCAACGAGCGCCTGAATTCATAAAAAAAAAGCAATTAATCCAGATGCAAAGATCTTGACAATAAATTTATCCCTACAGCACGATACTGTAGTTTGCGGCATGACATTCACATGGTCAATCCGGCAAAGATTCTCCTCAAGACGCTCGCTGCCCACAGCGCGGTCGTTGTCCGGAATCCAGGCACCGCGCGCGACAAACGCGCGTGAAAGGTGTGGCGTTCAAACTGGCTTCGTGGCTATCGCTCCGTATGAGATCGTGGCCCGCCAGCGCCGCGCATCGCTGAGTACTACGCATATCCTAGGGTAACGAACAAAGGACGTGTTGGGTGGCAAGAAAGGAATCAGCGCGGTGCGAGGGTTCGAGTAAAGGGTTGAGGGACCTTTGCGCAACGCCGTCGACGCATCGTGTAACGAAATGAAAGGTTAATATTGTTGCACTTTATTACGTTAATATAACAGGAGCTGCATCACGGCTAAAATAGCCCTTTGGACGCATCGAAATTACGTCTCGTGGGGCAATAGGCAGTGGAACAAAAAAAATCGGGTGGCATCGTCATTTGGCTCACCGGCGTGTCCGGTGCGGGCAAGTCAACGATCGCGCACGCTCTGGTCGCACGCATACAAAGAATTGGCTTGCAATCACTCTTGCTCGATGGTGACGTGTTGCGAGCCGGACTGAACTCCGACCTCGGCTTCAGCGAAGCCGATCGAACGGAAAATCTGCGGCGTGTTGCGCACGTTGCCTCGCTTTTTTGCCAAGCGGGCTTCGTCACTGTAACAGCGACCATCTCTCCGGCCGCCGAACATCGCGAACGAGCACGACAAATCACAGGTGACTCATCCTTTGTCGAGGTTTTCGTGGACACGCCATTGGAAGTCTGCGAAATGCGTGATCCCAAAGGTCTCTATAAACGCGCCCGCCGCGGCGATATTCAGCATTTCACGGGCATTAGTGCCCCCTACGAGCCGCCGCTCACCCCCGACGTGGTCGTTCGCACTCAGGGCGTGGGAATCAATCAATGCGTCGATGAGATTGTCGACTATCTGGTGCGCACGCACCGTATTGAACACAAATAGCCTTAATGGATAACATCTCCTCACAACACTCGCCTCGACGCCCAACATTAATCGTCGTTCTTGGCATGCACCGAAGCGGCACCAGCGTCGCGACACGAGCCTTGGAGACACTAGGTGCGAGCTTTGGCGCCAATCTCATGCCGCCTGCGGCCGGCAACAACCCCAAGGGCTTCTTCGAAGATATGGATGTCGCGAGTCTCGACATCGAATTGATGAAAGCGGCAGGCGTCGACTGGTTCACATTGCCCGCCGCTGACTTCGGCCGCCTCGAGGCTGCGCGCCTCGACGAATTCAAGTCGCGCGCGCTGGCACTGCTACGTGCAAAATGCTCGACCGGTATTTTCGCGCTAAAAGACCCGCGCATCTGCCGCCTGCTACCATTCTGGCAACCTGTGTTCGACCAGTTGGACGCCCGTGTGCTTTATGTCGTGGCGTTCCGACATCCGATCAGCGTCGCGCGCTCGCTTGCGGCACGCGACTCGCTTCCGGCCGAACAATCTTATTTGCTTTGGCTAGCACATGTTGTAGCGGCGCTGCGTTACACGTCTGGGCGGCCGCGGGTGCTCGTCAACTACGACACAATGATGGAGACGCCGCGCGGCGCGCTGAAGCGCCTCTCTGTGGAACTCGGCCTGCCACTAGACCCTGCCAAAGGCGAAACCTTCGAACGCGATTTTCTAGAAGATGGCTTGCGGCACACGCGCTTCAACGCAGCGGACCTCGAGCACATTGCCAACGTGCCTAAAGTGCTGAAGTCGTTGTTCAGCGCGCTTGAGAGCTTCGAAGGCGAGCCGTCGCCAGAGCTCGGGCACCACCTCCACGAAGAGTTGAGTCAGGCAGAAGCGTTCCTCACTGACACCGCGCCGCTGCTCGCGCAAAATTGGGAGTTAGAAAAGGGGCTGCGCGAGGCACAACAGCGCATTGACAACGTCGAAGGTGCCTTAGGGGCCCAAGAGATGCGAGGCGCCGACCTTGAGCGGAGCATAGCGGAAGCTGCTTCACGCATCTCGGTGCTCGAACAAGGGCTGCACGCGGAACACATGCGCGTCAAATCCAGCGAGCACGAACGCCAAGCGGCGCATGCACGCATCAACGAACTCGAACAAGAAAGGCAAACCGCACACGCGCGCATCGAAGCACTCGAGCAAAACTGTCACGCGATGGAAGCTGCCATCGCCGCACAGCAGCGTGATTTTGATCAAACCGTGTCCACGCTAAACAGCGTGCTGGCTTCCACGTCCTGGCGTGTCACCGCTCCGCTGCGCGCGGTACGCAGGCGCTTTTTGCATTCAACGTAAGGCGGCCGACGCCGCCTTGCATTGCCAAACTTTATCGCGCTGCGCGAATCGCAGGTGCGTCTATGCTCTGCAGCGTCGGCGCGGTGGCCGGTTGATATTCTGGAACCCATCGACGCAGATCCCGTCGCACCTCGTCGTCGCCCGGCACACGATGCTGCATCAGCCAGGGCAGTAGTTCGTCGAGCAGGTTGTCGGGCACCTCTCTCGCCCGCGCGATGCGCAGTTTCGGATGTGGAGTGCGCGTCGTCGTCTCGTCGTCGGCGAGCAGTTCTTCGTAGAGCTTCTCACCCGGTCGCAACCCTGTGAAAGCGATGCGAATCTGGTCTTCGGTGAAGCCATACAGGCGAATCAGGTCGCGCGCAAGATCGACGATCTTGACCGGCTTACCCATGTCGAGAATAAAGATTTCGCCCCCACGCCCCATGCTCGACGCCTGCAGCACGAGTTGTGAAGCCTCAGGAATCGTCATAAAGAAGCGCGTAATTTCCGGATGCGTGACCGTCACTGGGCCGCCCTTCGAGATCTGCTCCTGGAACTTCGGAATCACGCTCCCGGCGCTGCCGAGCACGTTGCCAAAACGCACGGTTTCGAACTGCGTGCGCTCGCTGGCCTGCTGCAGCGCCTGGCAGGCCATTTCCGCGAGGCGCTTACTCGCGCCCATGACGTTGGTCGGGTTGACTGCCTTATCGGTCGAAATGAGGACAAAATGTCTCACCTGGTGCTTGATTGCCGCACGCGCCACGCGGTATGTGCCCAGCACGTTGTTGCGTATCGCCTGCCATGCATTGAGCTCCTCCATCAACGGTACGTGCTTGTACGCTGCAGCGTGGAAGACAATGTGAGGCGTGTAGCGTGCCATGACCTGGTCAAGCAACAGCGCATCCTTTGCGTCGCCGACAATCGGCACCACGGAGAGTTCGGGAAAGCGTTCGCGGATTTCCTCCGTGAGCCGGTACATCGCGTATTCGGACACGTCGAGAGCAACGAGTTGCCCAGGCGCGAAACGCAGAATCTGCCGGCATAATTCGGAGCCGATCGAGCCGCCCGCACCCGTGACCATGACCACCCGGCCGCTCAGCAGCGCCTCGACATGCGGAGTGTCGATGTTGACTGCATCGCGACCGAGCAGATCTTCGAGGTCGATGTTGCGCACCTGCGAAAGAAAACCCTGACCGGGCAAGAGGTCAGTCAACGACGGCAGCATCAGGGCCTTCACGCCTGCACGAACACATTGGGTGGCGACACGCCGCTGCACTTCGGCCGAAGCCGACGGAATCGCGATGATGGCGAATTCGCAACGTAAAGCTTGCGCCCAATGCGCTATGTCATCGATCGGACCCAAAACCTTGTAGCCGTAGATTTCACGCCGTTGCTTCGCGGCATCGTCGTCCAGCAGGCCAACGAGGCGCCACTCAGGGGAGCGAGATAGCTCGCGCGCGAGACTCGCACCCGCGCCGCCCGCGCCAATGACAATCACGGGCTTGCCCTGCGCGACGAGACCGCCATAGAGATAAAACTCCTTGGTCGCGCGATAGAGCGCTCGGGTACCACCCATGACAAAGAACACGAGGAGCGGTGAAACGATCAACACCGAGCGCGGAATGATCGGCGTGGGCTGCAGCATGACCGAACCGATCATGACGATCAACGCCGCCGAAATGATCGCTTTCGAGATACGCATGAGATCCGGCAGGCTCGCGAAAACCCACATGCCGCGATACAGGCCGAAGATGCGGAACATCACCGCATAGACAGGCAGCACCCAGATCAGCGTGTTCACTGCTCCGTGCCAGAACTCGGGCGGAACGGACGCGTTAAAGCGCAAAAAATAAGCTGTTAGCCATGCAGCGGCTACTGCGCCAATATCAAAGAGAAAGGCGCTGAACGAGAGCCAGGAGGCTTTATTGCGGAGCATCAGCGTCAACCTCTGTTTTTCGTCCAAGGGACTGGAAAGCACGCCAGCGAGCGTCAATCGCCGTACCCATCAAAGCAAGCACGACGGCCCAACCCACGACAATCCCCCACTGCAGCGTCGTGGAGCGATCCAGGGACCATACCGCAAGTACCGTGCCGGCTAACATTACCAGATACCACGCCAAAGCCGTAACTGCGTGCCCTGCCCCAAGACGCACCATGCGCTGATAGTAATGCTCACGATGCGCCTGCCAAAATTTCTCGCCACGCAAAAGCCGGCGGATCAGCGTGACAGAAGCGTCGGCGATGAACGGCGAAAACACCAATGCCGGAAACCAGACCGGCCAGCCACCGCTACGCCAGCCCCAATAACCTAGCGCTCCGGCGAGAAAACCTGTCGGAATCGAGCCGCCATCGCCCAAAAATAGCTTTGCCGGATGGAAATTGAAGAGCAGAAACCCCGCCGCCGCTCCGGCGACCGCCGCGCACGCCCAGCCGAGTTCCGGCACCGGCGCGGGGCCGAAGAGCGCTGCGACGGCATAAGCTCCAAAACCGAACAGCGCCATACCTCCGGCAAGCCCGTCGGCACCGTCCATGAAATTGTACAAGTTGACCAGCCACAGCATCAAAAACGCCAAGCCTACCAGGCACCACCACGGAACCGGAGCCGGATAGACAACGATTAGTGCCAAAACGGCCAGGAAATGCGCAGCAAAGCGCACGCGTGCAGGAAGTCCGCGTCGATCGTCGATCTGGGAAACAGCGGCAAGCAATGCCGCGCCAAGTGCGATCAGCCACAGAGAAGGCGCTAGAAGCAGGATAGCCAATACCGCGACCGGCACAAGGCCCCAGCCTCCGACGCGCGGTGTCGGCCGCAAATGAAGCGAGCGCTCATTTGGGATGTCCGTCGCAAGCCGCCAGGCGAGCCCGCTCTTCAGCAGAAACGCGAGTATGGCCGCGCACAGTGCACCGCTAGCCAAAGCGATCCACACAGCGCTCAACGGTGACGAAATCGGCAAATGCATGATCAACGTGTACGGTCTCCCCGAATTCCGTGCGTCGCACGATACCAACGTGCAGTCGCTTCCAGCCCTTCCTCCACCGTAAACGGCGGCTGCCAACCGAGCCACTCATGAATCAGCGTCCCGTCGACTCGCAGGCTGGACGTCAGACGCTCCAGTTGCGCGGCGCGGCCGGTCAGCACGCCGGCGACGCGCAGCAGCGCCGTCGGGACGGGAATCAGGCGCGCGGGCTTCGAGAGGTGGCGGCCGAGGCCGCGCAGCAACTGGGCGACGGAAAGGTCGTCCGCATCTGCTACGTGAAAGCAGGCGTTGGCAGCTCGCGGGTCGGTGATGCAATGCATGAGCGCATCGGCCAGATTCTCGGTGTACACAAGACTGCGCCGCGCATTCACCGAACCGAGCGGCAGCGGCACACCACGCCAAAGCACATCCATCATCTGCAAAAAATTGGCTCCGACTCCGGGACCATAAACGAGCGGCGGACGAACAATCACGACCTCCAATCCCGTTTCCTCACCCAGACGCCAGAGCGCCTCCTCCGCAGCCCGCTTCGAGAGCCCGTATGGGTCGAGCGGCATGGGCGGCACGGATTCCGTCAGCGGAACGCCACCATCCACTTCCGCCACCGCCTTGATGCTGCTCACGAAGACAACCCGCCGGGCACCGCGGGCCAGTGCAGCACGAGCAACGCGCAGCGTGCCCTCGACGTTCGTGGCATGGAAAGCCGCCACGGGATCGGGGGCGTCATCACGCATCACGTGGACCCGCGCAGCCAGATGCACCACGCAATCGGGGGCCAAATCACTCAGCCACGCCTCCTGAAGCCCCACGAAGTCCGCCGCCTCGTGATGCCATTCACGCACTGCATCCAGGCCGACACTACCGCGCCGCACCAGCGCAGTCACGTTGTGGCCATGCCGCGAGAGCGTCGCGCACAGCGCTCTCCCTACGAAACCATTCGCACCGGTTACCAATACGCGGCTCAAAGCCATTTCCACCCGAACCGGTTATAGAACTTGAACGCCGACGCGAGAAACATCCGGATGTGCGCCAGCCCTTTGCGCGATGCGCCGCCGCCATGGTGCAGCACCCGCACCGACGGCGCGTAGACGACACGCGCGACATCGTGCGCTCGCAGGCTGAGATCGTAGTCCTCGAAGTAGAGGAAATAGCGCGCATCGAAGCCCGCAAGTTTTTTAAGCACGTTCGTGCGGAAAAGCATGAAGCAGCCGCTCACGATCGGTGGATCCCAGATCGTGTCACGCTCGTTGATCTGCGCCCGCATCTCGTAGCGGGCAAGGCGTGCTTCGAAAGGCCGGCGAGCGGCGCGAGGCAGGAAGCCGCGTACAAACAGATCAATAAGGGTCGGATACTGACGGCAAAGATATTGAAGCTGTCCGGCATCGTCGACGATGGCAGGCGTTAGCAGGCCGGCTTCGGGATGTGCCTCCAGAAAGGTAACCGCCTCGACTAACGCGCTGGAATCGATATCCACGTCTGGATTAAGAACGAGGTGGTAACGGCTCGACGCCCGCTCGATCGCCAGATTGTGACCTCGCCCATAGCCGACGTTACCGTGTCCGGCGATCACCGTGCAGGCGATGCCTGCTTGCGACAGTGCGGCCAGGCTAGCGCGCATTTCGGGCATGCCGCCGTTGTCGACGAGATACAGGTGAATCAACATCCCGGGCGCAGAGTGCGCCAACGCGACGCCGGCCTGCGCAAGACTGGCGAATGTTCGGGCAAGAAGTTGCTGGTCTGGATGAAAGACGACCACCGATACGGACACCACGCCGTGATCCATGCTGGGTACCGCACTCACTGTCATCTGGAAACGCGACGATTCGGCACCATTTGGCACCGTCCGATTAAACGGGGTCGATTGAAAACCCTTAGTTTGCTGAAAATGTCCGCTCTCGGCAACCCACTTTTCTATTTGTTACGCAGATAAGGCAATACGAAACGAATTCGTGTCCTCGCCCTACGGTTGTCCGCTACTGCGGGCGAATAGTACAGTAGCGGCCGGCCTGCAAATAAAGGGGCACAGATGGGCACGCAGCGCGATCGCCGGGAGCCCTTTACAGATTTACCTGTTGACCAGAATTTGGAAACCAAAATGAAACCTTTGCCGTGTCCTATTTGAAATATCTGACAAGAAACCGCATTTTCTGGCCGGCGGTCGTATTCTCGCTCGGTGCCACGATCTTCGCGACGACCCTATTCGGAGTTGTGCTTCATTTCTCCCCGATTCCCTACGGAGATCAATGGGACGGGACACTCGGTTTCTACCTGCATGCGCTTGAGCACCCCTGGGCGGCGTTCTTCGGCCTGCACAACGAGCATCGCCTGTTCTTTTCACGGCTGATTTTTTTCGCGGACATGCGCTACCTTGGCGGGCGCAACGTGCTCGACCTCGCCGCCAACGTTGTCCTGGCGGCATTGATCGCCATCGCGCTCTATCGGATCACCTGCCGGAATTTGACGCATTCGCGTGCGTCACGGATGATCGCCGCCGGTGGCGTGCTTGCCTTCGCATTCGCCTGGATGCAGTCGGAGAACTTTACGTGGGGCTTCCAGAACCAGTGGTTCGCCGTATATCTGTTCGGACTCTACGCATTCGACGCCCTCGATCTCAGTGAAAGCGCCCGCCTTCGCGGGGCGTCCGCGTCCTCGGCCGGATGGTTCGCACTTGCCATTGGTAGCGCGATCATGGCGGCGTTCTCGATGGTCAGCGGCGTCCTCGTTGCCCCAGTGCTCGCCGTTCAGGCAATGTACCTGCGTACAACGCGTGTGCGTCTACTTGTGATTGCAGTAGCGACGGTAACAATCTGGCTGACCTACTTCACGGGTTGGCATTCGAATTCGCCGAGCGGGGGATTGCGCGACGCAGTGGTGCACCATCCTTTTGGCGTCTTGCTCTACGTCCTGCTCTATCTCGGCTCGCCGGCCACATGGGGCTGCCTGGGCATGCCGACGACCGCTCTTTGGGGTGCAGTCGTACTCGCGAGCCTGATTTATGCGCTTTGGATTGCCCTGCGACGTCGCGCCGTAGTCAGCTCAGCGCTGCTAGCCATGGCCGTGTTCATCAGTGCAAGTGCATTCGTCACCGCTGTCGGGCGAATTGGCTTTGGCCTCGATACCGCAACGTTGTCGCGGTACACCACAGGGCCACTGCTGATGACCGCGTCGCTCCTCGCCTTTCTTTGGCTCAATGAAACTCGTCCTGACTGGCGACGCGTGATCGTCGGCGGTTTCATTTTTGTGCTCGTCATGATCGCGGTGGCGCAGCGGATGGTCTTTCACTCGACTCATCGCGAGTTGTACGCGAAACGCGTGGCAGGCCTCGCGGTGCGAGCAGACATCTACGACGCCCCTTATACAGCCATGATTTACCCCAACCCAGCGGCGCTACAGGCGGTTGCCACGCGCGCGCAGGCGGCGGGACTCTCCATTTTCGCCCCGGACCAGCGCGACTTTGCGGTGCCGCCGGAGGTGGTCTCCGCAAGCGCCCGCTGCATCGGTAAGATTGACAGCATAAAGGCGACCGCGACCCCGGAACGGTTCGCAGCCACGGGATGGCTTTACGACCCGGCCAACAAGCGATACGTCTCGTCGATCGTAATCGCGGACTCCACCGGGAAGGTGCTGGGTACGGGCATCACCGGTGCAGAACGCCCGGATCTCGCGCCGATCACTGGCTCCAAAGATCGTTACGGCGGCTGGACTGGCTTTTTCAAACGCCCAGCCGCCCCGCAAATTCGGGTGTTTGGCAGGCTAGATTCCGGTCGATACTGCGAAATGCCCGATGCGCAGTCCCTGGACGCCGGCAAGATCCAACCGCCTGCATGAATGCGCCTGCGCACCTTAACTGCCCGTGCTCCAGGGAACGGGGAACCGCCGCGCAAGTCGTCGACAGGCGCATGCGCACATGAGATCGACGGCATGCCTGTAACGGGACCACAAGTTCCGGGTAAAATTCCTGGCTTGAAAACGGCGCAGGATTTGGATGGATCGAGGCGAGCGCCCAATCAACCACACTCTACAAACACATTGCCAACTGGCCGACTGTATGCGCAGCAGACCACTCGTTGTTGACCTGGATGGCACGTTGATTCGATCGGATGTGCTAATCGAATCGGGATTCGCTTACCTCAAATCCGCGCCACTGCGGTTTTACAGACCGCTCGTTTGGCTTGCGCGCGGTGGCAAGCCCGCCCTTAAGGCTGGCCTCGCCGAAAACACCAATGTCGATGTGACTGTCCTGCCCTACGATGCACAGGTGCTCGACTGGCTCAAGGAAGAGCGCGAAGCCGGACGCCCCCTCGTGCTGGCGACCGCCAGTCACGAGCGCTACGCACATGCCATCGCCGACCATCTGGGCCTCTTCGAGCAGACCTTCGCGACCGCAGACGGTATCAACCTCTCGTCAGAGCGCAAACGCGACAAACTCGTAGCCGAATACGGCGAAAAGAACTTCGACTACGCAGGCAATTCGCACGACGACATCGCGGTCTGGCAATCCGCTGCGCGCGCGTATGTAGTGAATCCCTCTAGCGGCGTCGAGCGCGCCGCGCGCAAGATCGGCAATGTCGAGCGCGTTATCGAATCGCGACCACCGGCGCTGAAGACCTGGTCGAAGTCACTGCGCCTGCATCAATGGCTGAAGAATCTGCTGATCTTCGTGCCCCTGCTTGCGGCGCACAAGCTCGCCGATGTAGATCTCATCGTTGCAGCGCTGCTTGCTTTTTTTGCCTTCGGACTCTGTGCGTCGAGCGTGTACCTGCTCAACGACATGCTCGATCTCGAGGACGACCGGCACCATCCGACCAAACGCAAGCGCCCGCTCGCGTCCGGCGCGCTGCCGCTCACCTCGGGGATAGCGCTCTTTCCTGTCCTGCTCGCAAGCGCTTTCGTGGTGACCGCAGTCTTCCTGCCATGGCGGTTTGGCGCCGTTCTGCTCGGTTATTACGCCCTCACACTCGCCTACTCGATGTACCTCAAGCGCCAGGTGATGGTGGATGTCGTCGTGCTGGCGATGCTCTACACGACTCGCATCATCGCCGGAACGGCCGCCGTTGGCGCGCACCTCACGTTCTGGCTGCTAGCGTTCTCAATGTTCATCTTCCTGAGCCTCGCACTCGTGAAGCGCTATGCCGAGCTTCATTCGATGCAGGCGCGCGGGCTCGCGAAAACGCGCGGCCGCGGCTACCTGGCGAGCGACCTATCGCTCATCTCATCGCTGGGCACGGCGTCCGGCTATCTCTCTGTGCTCGTGCTCGCCATGTATATCCAGGACGGCAACACGGCGCAACTCTACCGGGACCCACAGATTATTTGGCTCGCGTGTCCGCTACTGCTCTACTGGGTAAGCCGCACGTGGATCATTGCGCACCGTGGACTGATGCACGACGACCCAATCGTCTTCGCCGCGCGCGACCGTGTGAGCCTTGCAGTGCTCGCGCTCTGCTGTCTCGTGTTCTGGGCGGCGACCTGATCGATGGATACGGTGCTGTCCTGGGGCCGCTACCCCGCCCTCCCGCAACAGGCACATGCAATCGCGTGGCGTGATCGCGCGGCAGCGACCTGGCGCGACGTGTTAGAGGCAAACGGCAGCACGCTCGCATTCGGTAACGGTCGCAGCTACGGCGACAGTTGCCTCGCCGCCTCGGACCACGTGCTGCAAACCCTGCCACTCGACCGCCTGATCGCGGCCGACTGGGCGGCTGGCGTGTTGCGCGCGGAGCCAGGCGTCACGCTCGAGCAAATCCTCGAGGTCGCTATTCCGCGCGGCTGGATGCTGCCTGTCACGCCCGGCACCAAATACGCGACACTGGGCGGCGCGATCGCCAACGACGTCCACGGCAAGAACCATCACGTGCGCGGGACTTTCGGCCGCCATGTACGCCGCTTCGGACTGGCGCGCAGCGATGGCACGCTGCTCGAATGCGCACCGGACGCGCATGCGGATTTATACGCGGCAACGATCGGGGGACTCGGTCTCACGGGACTGATCATGTGGGCGGAAATCCAGCTCATGCCGATCCGCTCCAGCCTGATCGACGTGACGAATATCCGCTTTTCGAACCTCGACGAATTCTTCGCGCTTTCCGAACGCCTCGACCCACTGCATGAGTACAGCGTGGCATGGGTCGACTGCCAGAGCCGAGGTTCGACGCTTGGGCGCGGCATCTTCATGGTCGGCGACCACGCGAGGGGCGGACCGCTCGAAGTCGACCGCCGCAAGAAGCGAACGGTGCCAATGACGCTGCCCGTGCCGATCTTCAATGGGCTGACCTTGCGCGCGTTCAATGGCGCGTACTACCACCGCCAGCGCAGCGGCGAGCGGCGCTCGAAGGTTAGCTACGATGCTTACTTTTACCCGCTCGACAGCCTCCTCGAGTGGAACCGGATTTACGGCCGCAAGGGCTTTCAGCAGTACCAGTGCGTCGTGCCGCCCGAGGCCGCTCGCGACGCCATCCGCGAAATCCTTGAGGCGATCGCGACGAGCGGTACAGGCTCCTTTCTAGCCGTGCTCAAGCGCTGTGGCGATATCGCATCGCCGGGACTCCTGTCGTTTCCGCGCGAGGGCACCTCGCTGGCGCTCGACTTTCCGCAGCGCGACGCGCAGAATGCGCGGCTTTTCACGCGTCTCGACGCAATTGTGCGCGAGGCGCGTGGCCGGCTCTATCCGGCGAAAGACGCCCACATGTCCGGCTCGGATTTCCGGGCCGCTTACCCGCAATGGCAGCAACTGGAGTCCCTTCGAGACCCGGCAATGCTTTCACGGTTTTGGGAACGAACGACACGAACATGAAAAATATCCTGATCATCGGCGCAACCTCGGCCATCGCGACGGCATGTGCCCGTCGCTGGGCTGCGAAGGACGCGAGCTTTTTTCTCGTCGCTCGCAGCGCGGAGCGGATGCAGCAGGTCGCCGACGACCTCCGCGCGCGCGGCGCCAAAGCGGTGACGTGCCATGAACTCGATGTCAACGACGTCGACCAGCACTCGGCCATGCTGGCGCGCTGCGAGGCCGAACTGGGCACGCTCGATATCGTGCTCGTCGCGCCGGGTACGCTGCCCGATCAGGCGCAGTGCCAGGCCGACCCAGCGGTGGCAATGCGCGAATTCAATACCAATGTCACATCAATCATCGGGCTGCTCACGCCGATCGCGAATCTGGTCGAGGCACAGCGCCATGGTACGATCGCCGTCATTTCGTCTGTAGCAGGTGATCGCGGCCGGCCGTCGAATTATCTCTACGGCAGCGCGAAGGCCGCGCTCTCGGCATTCTGCGAGGGTCTGAACGCCCGTCTTTTCAAGGTGGGCGGGCACGTCGTCACGATCAAGCCGGGTTTCGTCGCCACGCCAATGACTGCGGGTCTGCCACTGCCCGGCCCGCTCGTTGCGACCCCGGACAAGGTGGCCGCCGACATTACACGCGCAATCGAGAAGAACCGGGACGTTCTCTATACGCCCTGGTTCTGGTCGTTGATCATGCTGATCATCCGGTCCGTACCGAAATTCGCGTTCAAACGGGCGTCGCTTTAAGAGCGCGCAAGCGGCAATTCACGTAGAGCATCATTTAATAAATCGCTAACGCATGAATCAGACTCGCATCATTCTTCCTGGCGGCGCCGGTTTGGTCGGACAAAATCTGGTCGCCCGGCTCAAGGCGCGCGGATACACCAATCTCGTCGTGCTTGACAAGCAAAAGGCCAACCTCGAAGTCCTGCGCCAGGTTCATCCGGACGTTACGGCGCTCTATGCGGATCTTGCAGAACCGGGCGAGTGGGCAAAATATTTCGAAGGCGCTGACGTCGTTGTCATGCTGCAGGCACAGATCGGTGCGCCGACCGAAGAACCCTTCGTGCGCAACAACATCGTGGCAACCCGCCACGTGCTCGACGTCATCAAGCAATACAGCATTCCCCACACCGTGCACATCAGCTCGTCTGTGGTGAATTCGGTCGGTGACGACTGGTACACGCAAACCAAGCGTGAACAGGAAGAGATCGTCGTGGCATCGGGCATCAACTGCGTCGTGCTGCGCCCGACGCTGATGTTCGGCTGGTTCGACCGCAAGCACCTTGGCTGGCTCTCGCGTTTCATGCACCGCGTACCCGTGTTTCCGATTCCGGGCAGCGGCAAGTACATGCGTCAGCCGCTCTACGTTGGCGACTTCTGCAACGTCATCATTAGCAGCATCGATTCGCGCATCAAGGGGCAGGCGTTCAATATCAGCGGGCTCGAGCGCGTCGACTACATCGACATCATCCGGCAGATCAAGCGCGCGACTCGTGCACGCTGCGCAATCGTACGCATTCCATACGGCCTCTTTTACGTGCTACTGAAGATCTACGCTGTGTTCGACAAGAACCCGCCGTTTACGGCCGATCAGCTCAAGGCGCTAACCGCTGGCGACGAGTTCGAGGTGATCGATTGGGAAGGCATTTTTGGCATCCGCGCTACGCCGTTCGCCAAAGCCATGGACGAAACGTTCAACGATCCCACGTATAGCCACATCGCCCTGGAGTTCTAAGGACACATGAGTACAGAACGTATCGCCGTGCTCGGCGCGGGACCGATGGGTCTCGGCGCCGCCTACCAACTCGTCAAGGACGGACGCAAGCCGATCATCTTCGAGGCCGATGACCGCGTGGGCGGCATGGCTGCCTGCTTCGACTTCGGCGGGCTGTCGATCGAGCGCTATTACCACTTTCATGCGATCTCGGATCACGCGTTTTTCGAAGTGCTGCGTGAACTCGGCCTCGAAGACAAGATGAAGTGGTGCGAAACGAAAATGGGCTACTTCTACCAGGGGCGCGTGCAGCCTTGGGGGAATCCCATGGCGCTGCTCAAATTCAAAGGTCTG
The DNA here is from genome assembly GCF_905220185.1 of Paraburkholderia sp. J11-2. NCBI lineage: Bacteria > Pseudomonadati > Pseudomonadota > Betaproteobacteria > Burkholderiales > Burkholderiaceae > Paraburkholderia > Paraburkholderia sp. J11-2. The sequence continues at coordinate 225,123 of NZ_CAJMYY010000011.1, forward strand.
AGCCTGAGCGCAAAGTTTCGCTACGGTCTCCATGCGTTCCTCTCGACGAAGCGTAACGACTGGAAGCCACTCGATCACGTCGAAGCCACGAGCTGGATTCGGCGCTGGATTGGCGAGGAGGCGTGGGAAGTGCTGTGGCGGCGCTTGTTTGACTACAAGTTCTACGACTACGCGTACAACCTTTCGGCGGCGTGGATCTGGAGCCGCATTCGCCGTATCGGGCGTTCGCGCTACGACCTCTTCCGCGAAAAGCTTGGCTATCTCGAAGGTGGATCGGACACGCTTCTTAACGGCATGCGCAGCTACATTGAGGCGCATGGCGGTGAGTTCCGGCTCGGCACGCCTGCGCAGAAAGTGGTGATGGAAGGTGGCAAGGTCAAAGGCATTGAAGCAGGCGGCGAGTTCCACACATTCGACAAGGTGATCAGCACGATTCCGCTGCCTTATGTGCCGCGCGTGATGCCCGATCTGCCGACTGATATTCTCGAGGCGTTCAGCAGCAAGAAGAACGTCGCGGTGGTTTGCGTGATCGCGAAGCTCAAGAAGCGCGTAACCGAGAACTTCTGGCTGAACACGAACGATCCGGAAATGGATATTCCCGGCATCGTCGAGTACACAAATTTGCGGCCGCTTAACGACCATGTTGTGTACGTGCCGTTTTATGTGCCTGGCGAGCATCCTAAGTATCAGGAACCGGACTCCGCGTTCATCGACAAGGTCAAGCGCTACCTCATGAAGATCAATCCTGCGCTCACACCGAACGACTTCATTGACGTTCGCGCGAGCCGCTATCGCTTCGCGCAGCCCATTTGCGAACCCGGCTATCTAGATCGCCTGCCGCCGATCCAGTTGCCGGTGGAAGGTTTGCTCGTTGCAGACACCTCCTACTACTACCCAGAGGATCGCGGCATCTCCGAGAGTATTGGGCTCTCACGCAAAATGGCGAGGATGATATGACTCGAGCCCAAACGCTCGTCAGGAACGGCTTCATGTCGAAGAATTTCCTGATGTTCCTGCTTACTGGCGGCTTCGCGGCCGCCGTAAACTGGTCGAGCCGCATCCTTTACAACCTGTGGATACCCTATTCGGCCGCCATCGCCGTTGCTTACATCACAGGGATGGTCACGGCGTTCGTGCTCGCGAAAGCGTTCGTATTCACTGAAAGCAAACAGTCGACGTACCGCTCCGCGTTGTTTTTCACGCTTGTCAATCTTGTGGCGGTGATACAGACGTGGGCCGTGAGCGTGGCGCTTGCGTACTATGTTTTTCCCGCAATAGGTATGAACTGGCACGAGCGGGATATCGCGCACCTCATCGGTGTCATCGTTCCGGTGTTCACGAGCTATATCGGGCACAAGAGATTTAGCTTCGGGCATTGAGGCCGCAAAGCGGGAGGACCCCTACGCGAGCACTGACTTCATCTATGAGGCAACGCACAGGAATGAGACTGCAACCGGTGAACGAGACAATCGGCAACAATACGACTTCCGGGAGAGTAGTCAATGTATCTGGCATAGCGACCGTTATTGCCGTCATCCTGGGCGCTTTTGTTACGATTTCGACACTCTACGGCATCCACCGTTTTTATACACCGATACCCTATTGGGATGAGTGGGACGGATATCTCGGTTTCTACATCACGAGTCTCGAAAGCGGAGGGTTTCACAACTGGTGGGCCAATCACATGGAGCATCGGATCGTGACGTCAAGGGCGCTATTCTGGCTCGACCTCCGATTCTTCCATGGCAATCACATCCTCCTGTTTGCCACCATTCTGACCACGCTGGCGGCCATTGTCTTCACGATTTCGCGACAATCAAGGGAAGTGCCACGCGCGTGGTCGGTCAGTCTGGGCCTTGCGTTCGCTTTTGCATGGGTGCAGCGTGAAGTGCTCGTCTGGGGGTTCGAGACTCAAGTCGTAGCGGCTTACTTCTTCTCTATTCTCGCATGTGCTCTCTTTTGCAGGTTCGAGAAATCCGCTCTAATCCGCTTCGTCACGGCCTATTCTGCCGCCGCGCTCGCCGAATTCTCGATGGCAAACGGGCTTGGCGTATATGCATTGCTGTTCGGTGCGACCTTACTAGCGCGGCGCCCATTGATCGAGAAGATTACGACGGCCATAGTAGGTGTAGTCATGATCGCTGTGTACTTCATCGGCTACGTGCCGCCGGAGTTGCCGGCTGCGAGCGCTGATCATGGACTACTGTTCAAGGGCGCATTCGTCTCCCTATTCATGGCGAACCCTTTGGCGATGGTTGGACTTTCGGTTCCGATTTGCGTGGTGATCGGCGCGGTCACGCTCTCTGCAGCGGTAGCGGTCTCGCTGAGAATCTATGTGAAGAAGGAAGCAACTCCATATCGGACGTTCCTGATCTGCATCTATGTCTCCGTGCTGCTTTCAGCTCTCGCAGTGACAAAGGGGCGCTCGGCGGGCGGCCTCATGGGTGCGGTGGCCGGGCGATACACGACGGGCCCGCTCATCGCCTGGTGGGTACTTGCACTGCTCCTGTTTGACTACCTGCGCAATAGGGCTGCTCGAAGCGCCGTCATGCTGATTTCCGTTGCACTGGCAACGGGAGTCGCTTTTGGGCAACGTCTAATTCTTGACGACTTCGGCTATCTCTACAGTTGGAAACTCGCCGTCTTGAGCAACCGCATCGGAATGGAACGCAAGGATCTGACGGCGCAGATTTTTCCCCAGGATCCGGAGCGCGCCCCGCGATTTGAGAGCCGAACGGCTTACGCATCAACCCACCATATCGGCTACTACAGTCAGCAGTGGCTGCGTGATGCTGGGCAGGTGAAGTTTGATCCGGCCAAAGTCGAGTCTGGCTGGTGTACCGGGATGTTCGAGAATGCGAAGAATGACGGCGAAGGAATCATCGCCGGTGGCTGGGCCGCCTCGCGAGCCGGATCCGACGCACTGATTGTCCTGACCGCCAGCGACGGTGAAACGATCGGATATGGGGTGACCGGCATGCGGCGGGACGACGTCAGGCAGGCCGTCCCTGGCTCACCGAAACTGCCGGGCTGGGTCGCCTTTGCGAAAGCAGGAACGTCACCTGCGGATGCGTACGTGTACGCCAATGAAAGATTTTGCAAACTGCGCCGACCTTGAAGGAGCTCTGTATGTAAGCGTTGCCCGAGCACCGTCTAGACTGATGACGCCAAAGTGGACAAAGTAGGCCCCACCAAACGAGTGGTGGAGCCTACTTTGTCACCTGAGATAGCAATAGCAGCGAGGCGCACGCGTAAAGGTACCCCCAACCACCCCATTGAGTTTCGGCGAGAACTCGCAAAGCTTGCATGTGAACCGGGCGTCTCGGTCGCACGACTGGCTCTGGAACACGGGCTCAATACGAACCTGTTATTCAAATGGCGCCGGGCCTATCAAGCGGGACTGTACGAGCCGCCGACACTGTTGCCGGTAGAAGTAGTACACGAGGACTGCACGATCGAGAGCGAGACTGTATTGCCCGTTCAGTCGCGGAGCAAGTCTCAGCCCGTTGTCCCGGTGTGATTGAAATTAGCGTCGGCGTCGCACGCGTGCGTATTGAGGGCACGCCCGACGCAGCCACGCTGCGTGTCGTGTTGCGTACGTTGCGTGCCGCTGCGGAGGCTGACGCGTGATCGGTCTGCCTTCCGGCACACGTGTGTGGCTGGCTGCCGGCGTGACCGACATGCGGGCCGGATTCAACAGTCTCGCCGCCAAGGTGCAGACCGTGCTGGAGCGCGATCCGTTCTGCGGGCACGTCTTTGTGTTTCGCGGCAAACGCGGCGACCTGCTCAAAGTGTTGTGGTGGAGTGGCGATGGTATGTGCCTGCTGATGAAGCGACTCGAGAAGGGGCGCTTCGTCTGGCCTCAAGCCGACGGCGGCGTTATTTGCCTGAGCCCGGCACAACTATCAATGCTGCTGGAAGGCATCGACTGGCGGCAGCCGACGAGAACGGCACGACCGACCTCAGCGTTGTAAACGTCGTCGACGGCGCGTAAACTGCCTGCATGACGCGCGCGAACCCACTTCCCGACGATGTCGAAACGCTGAAGGCCATGCTGCTCAGCCAGGAGGCGGCGCTGCGCGAGCGCGACGCACAAGTGCTCAAACTGCAGGAAACGGTCGACTCGCAACAAGCCGCGTTGGCTTCGCGCGTCGCCGAAGTCGAACACCTCAAGCTGCTCATTGCCAAGCTGCGCCGTATGCAGTTCGGTCGCAGGTCGGAGAAGCTGGACAGCCAGATCGAGCAACTCGAACTGCGCCTCGAGGAGCTTGAGGCCGACGAAGGCGCAGCGCCGGTCGAAATCCCGAAGACGCCGCGCACGGCTGTGGAACAGGCACCGCGCAGGCCACTGCCCGAACATCTGCCGCGCGAGATCCAAACGCACTTGCCCGAATCCACCGGGAAGTGCACACAGTGCGGTGGCCTGATGAAGTCACTGGGCGAAGACGTCGCCGAACAGCTTGAGTACGTACCGGCCAGCTTCCGGGTCATCCGTCATGTGCGCCCGAAGCTTGCGTGCGTGTGTTGCGATCACATCTCTCAGGCACCTGCACCGAGCCGTCCGATCGAACGCGGTCTCGCCGGCCCGGGGCTACTGGCGCACGTGCTGGTCTCGAAGTTCGCAGACCACATACCGCTTTACCGGCAATCGGTCATGTACGCGCGAGAGGGCGTCGAGCTTGATCGCTCGCTGCTTGCGAAGTGGGTCGGTCACGCAGCGACGCTGCTGCAGCCGCTCGTTGAAATACTGCGTCGTCACGTGATGTCAGCGACGAAACTGCACGCCGACGACACGCCGGTTCCAGTGCTTGCACCGGGCAACGGCAAGACGAAGACCGGTCGCCTGTGGGTGTATGTACGCGATGATCGTGCATCGGCCGACATGACGCCGCCGGCGGTGTGGTTCGCCTACACGCCGGATCGCAAGGGCATCCATCCACAGCAACATCTCGATTCGTTCAACGGCACGCTGCAAGCCGACGCATACGGTGGCTACCAGGCTATCTACGAAACCAGGAAAGTCACGGAGGCGGCTTGCTGGGCGCACGCTCGACGACAATTCTACGAATTGCATGCAGCGCGCCCCAATGCGTTGAACACCGAAGCGCTTGAGCGTATCGGCGCGCTATACAGGATTGAGGAAACCATCAGGGGCAAACCGCCCGACGAGCGCCGTGCACATCGCCAGGAGCATATGCGGCCGCTACTCGATCAATTCCACACGTGGCTCGCAACCACGCTGGAAACACTCTCGCGCAAATCGGACACGAGTCGGGCGATTCTCTATGCGTTGAATCGATGGGAAGCGCTCACACGCTATTGCGATGACGGGCAGTTGGAGATCGACAATCTACCTGTCGAGCGCGCGCTACGCGGGGTGGCGATTGGCCGCCGCAACTATCTGTTTGCCGGCGCAGATTCCGGTGGCGAACGTGCTGCCGCGATCTACAGCCTCGTTGGCACCGCAAAGCTCAACGGCATCGATCCTGAGGCGTATCTGCGCTACGTGCTCACACGTATCGCCGACCATGCGATCAATCGCATCGACGAACTCGCACCGTGGGTCGTTGCCGCTCAGTTCCACAGCGCAGCCTGAAGATCACTATCTCCAGTCAAGACGTCGCTGGTGCCACGCTTACCTCTGTATTAGTGTGCTGCCTACACCAATCAACGTGAGCCACGCTACTTTCTCGTCCGCTTGAACGGCCGGTGCGCAATTGCGTAGCCGCGCCGGTCTATCACCACCTCCGGGTCTGGCTAAACAATTGCGGCATCAATTCGGGGGACGCTCGCGCTGTTTTCGCGCACCTCGAGTTGTGCCTAGCAGGTGTGGGAGGAGTGGCCGGCGCAGGAGGAGATTTTGCGGCGGCCTTAACGAGGCCAAGTCCACTGTGACCACGCGAATCATCACTGACGCATGAAACGTGAGCGGATCTTGCGGAGAGGGGCTGTTACCCGCCAGGAGTGTGATGCCTCCATAGCCGAAATCCTGTCTTTTAGCGCCATCACGTCCTGCTCTGGAACCAAAGTAATGTTGTCTGCCTCAGGTTCACTAACGGGAGTCGGTGACTTCTGAAGTTGCGGCATGAACTCTGCGGCCGTTTCCGCCATTCGCTTCCAACTTTCAACGGCGGTCTGCCGATCCGCCGGCTTGATCCACACGATAAACTCAAGCTCATGGAATGCCGTATCGAAGAAACGTTCGCAGGCAAAATCAATGAGGCCGCCATCTGCCAAGGCCGCAAATAGCTGGGCGAATGATTTTGGTGTAAAGACCCAGCAGTGGACGTCGTGATATTCCTCGTTGCCAGCATAGTAGCGAGCGATCTCAAGTGCCTGGTTGAAAGTATGCTGCCTCTTGGCAGGACGACTGCCAAGAGGCGTACGCCACGCCTCGTCACACGGAATCGGCGACACATTCAACCTGTAGTCGAGAATCTGCTGGATCTGCGGTCGCCTTGCGCGGGCAACATACGCCGTGAGGATATCTGCCAGATTTGAATCACGACGCAGATGGTCGAACGTAAACCGTTTATCCGGAACAGCCAGACGGACCTGGCCACCGGACTTGAGGACGGAACGTAGCTCCGACAGCCACGTCACGAGGTCAGGCACGTGTTCAATAACGTGTGAAGCAACCACGTAGTCCACCGAGCGAGATCCCAATGCATCGGATAGAGTGTTCTCCCCCCAGACCGCGTCTACATCAACGATCGCTTCGACATCGACGTCCCGGTCGCCGGCGTATTTAGCTTTCAGCGATTCAGTGTCGGTATGGTCGATGTACAAAACCTGTCCGTCGGTACGACTGACAACCGGGCGGCAAAGCGCACCGATTTCCGCCCCAAGAAGTTCCTTGATCTCGAGTTCACCGATCAGTTTGTCCCTGCGGCCGACCTGCACATTTTCCATGGTACCGTCCCTGAGTCTCCAATATATATTGCAAACAAGCAGCGAAGTCGGGACAGTATACGCCACGTTTCCGAGGCGCCAGAATATGTCGGTGGTGTTTCATGCCCTGTGCATGCCAGTATCGAGTTCAGCCGCGTCTGCGGCAATGACGCCGGCTCGCCTGAAACGTGTGATTACCGAGATGACAGTTGTTACAGGACCTCGAACTCGACTGAAACGGGTTGAAAGGGGGACACTTGACCATGCCATGCTGCGAGGTGCCGGCCAAAACCCGCGGACGGCCCTCAGGAATATAAAGCTCTTTACGCCGTCGCCTTGCTCAACCGAAAGGCAGTCGCGCTATCGACGACATGACGCCGCTATTGTCTGCACGGGGCTGACTCCCTAGCTTCGCGCACGTCAGACTCTGTGGTCTTCCGCGAGCGCTTGAACGATCGCGCCGATGGTTAGCACGCCGTGCACGCATCGTCGTGATCATGTGGCAATGCGCCCCGGCCTAGTCATTGGCCTCACCCTACTTCGTCTCGACTTCGTAGCCGCCACCGTCGACTAGCCAAGGCTTGCGTACGCGCGGCGGGAAGTCCGGACGAAAATCGCCGCCCGATATAGTCAAATTAGGGTTGTAAAAGGGATCATTTTTGATTGCCCCCGCCCAAATGCGCCGGAAATTGGCGCATTCTTCGAGGAATTGATTGCGACGCCGCTCATTGGTCGGTAACCCGAGGCTAGCCGATTCGTGGTGGTAAAGAAGAGCCCGCGGCGTCCAGACGTTCGCGTACCCGGCCTTCCCCAACCGCAGCCCCAAATCGACGTCATTGAAAGCAACGGCGAAGTTGACCTCGTCGAACCCGTTGATCTCAAGAAACACTTCGCGCCGCATTAGCATGCAGGCCGCGGTGACCGCTGAGTAGCGCTGCGTGCACGCTGCTCGACCGAAATATCCCGGCGTATCGCCAGGCTCGCCGACGTGCGGATGCCCAGCGAGGCCTCCAATACCGACAACCACGCCGCTATGCTGAATCGTCCCGTTGGGATAAAGCAGCTTTGCCCCGACCGAGCCGACTTCTGACCTCAGCGCATGCCCAACCATCTCACCGAGCCATTCCGGCGCAATGACCTCGATGTCATTGTTCAGGAAACCCAATAATGGCGCATCGGTTTGCGTGACAGCCCAGTTGTTGAGTGCCGCAAAGCTGTATGGCTTATTGTAGTTGATCAGCTGTACACTTGGCTCCTGGATGATTTCCTCGAAATACTCCATCGTGGCGGGTTCGACACTCTCATTATTGACAATCAGAATTTCGTAATTCTTGTATGTCGTCTTTCCGAGAATGGAGCTGACCGCAACCCGCAGCAAATCGACTTTATCCTTCGTCGGAATGATGATTGCGACCTTCGGCTCTGGCTGGGCGACAGCCCACTTCACTTGGTAGTAGCCAAGATGCCGTTGTTGCTCGACTGTTGCGTTGCGGCCCATACGCGCCAGATGTTCGCGTATTGATCGTTCGGCGGCTTCATACGGATACAATTTCTCCGTCGCCGCAAGCGCAACCGATCCGCTAATGGCTCGCCAATGGTAGAGAATAAAAGGAATGTGCTTGATGCGCGCAGGCGCGGTCCGCTCGCTAAATCGCAGCGTAACGTCATAGTCCTGACTGCCGTTGAATGCGCTACGGAAGCCACCCATCTCGCGGAGGATCGATGTGCGATACACCGCCAGGTGCACGACAGCGTTCTGCGAGAGCATCAAGTCATAGTTCCAGTCGGACTTGAACCAAGGCTCATAACGATTACCCTGTTCGTCGATCTTATCCTCATCCGAGAACAGCATGTCGAGTTCGGGCTGCGCGTTTAACTCCGCCGCGATCATATAGAGAGCATGCGGTGCGAGTTCGTCGTCATGATCCAGCAACGCAGAAAAAATACCCGTTGCCATTTCGAGCGCGGTATTCGTCGCCTCAGCAATATGACCGTTCGCGCTGCGGCGCACGTAGCGAATTCTAGCGTCGAGACGCACATAATGTTCGCAGATCTTCTGGACGTGCGACTCCGGCGATGCGTCGTCGACGAGGCAAAGCTCCCATTCGCCATACAGTTGCGCTCGCACCGAATCAATGCATCGACGCAGGAACCGCTCTGGCGTGTTGTAGAGTGGCACAAGCACCGAGATCTGCGGGCTCACCGAAAAGCGCGCAATGTGTGCCGAGATTTTCTTCTTGTCATCCGCAGAAAGCGTATCGTATAGCTTGACCCACTCGCCATAGTCGCTCACGGGGCCACCGGCCTGCTCCTCGCTCACTCGATCCCTCAATGCGTGGCGCAAAGCACCCTTCAAGCCTCGCCGTTTCATCAGCTTTGCTGCTTGAATCGTATACGGCCAAATCAGTTGCGGCCGGCTCCCGATCGTGCGGAGTAATGGCTTGCTTCGCTGCCATGCAAGAGAGAGGCTTGAAACCGGACGAAACGAAAAGCTGTTTATCCTGAAGCGCCCTTGACCGGTCATGGGATCGAGTCGGATCTTTTGCAGGTTGCCCGGCAATGCCACTAGCACCCCCATGGTGCCGAGCGGCCGAACAGGTAGTTCCTGAACCAGTTCCTGCGAAAAACCCGCGCCGAGATCGAAATACAGTGTCGGAGAAAAAGACCCATTTTCCACTTCGACGTCGAGACAAACGACATTCCGGCCGGAAGGCATTCCCCTCGAACCGAAATCGAGTAAAAAAAATGGGTCTGCCCCGGTTGAGATCCACCAGCCGTCATCGAGTGTCAGATCGTTTGCCGGTGTGAGAGTCGGCTCGAACATAAGCATCAATCCTGAGATTACTGGTTTTACGAATGACGGCCCGTGCGGGAAATTTGTGCAAGCAGATCACCCGCTGTCTGGGTAAAGCGCTCGGGCGAACAATCCGAAGCGACTCGCGCAAGTGCATTGGTTCGTACCGATTCCCAAAGTGCCTGATCCGTATAAAGTCGGCAGCAGGCGTCGGCATACGCTTTCTCGTCATCTTCAGCGAGCAGATGCACGCCCGAATCCCAGCCCAATTGCTCGGCGATCAGCCGGGTCGTAACCATCGGGACACCGTGGGCGGCCGCTGTATGCGCCTTGGATGGGATGCCAGCCGCAATGCGTGTGGGTGCGATAACGACACGTGCACGGTCATACCACGGCGAGAGGTCATCGACCTTGCCGACCAGGTGCACCGTGCTGCTCTTCAAAGCCAGGATGCTCGACGCACGATTGTGCCCGACTATATGCAGCTTGGTCGCAGGGCCGAGTTTTTCCAGCACGCATGGCCATATCTTCTCCACGAACCAGCGAAGAGAATCGGCATTGGGCGATCTATCGTCGTGAATGCCACCGACGAACAAGAAATCTGTGCGCTGATCAAACTGACGCGGCGTAGCAAACGGCTCGACAGAGTGGCCTAAGACATAGACCGAGCCCACGCCTTGCATCTCAAATTGGCGCTTTTCTGCCTCCGAAACCGAAATAACCGCTTTCGCAGGCTTGGTCAGCGCAATCTCATCGCTAATCATTTTTTGCGCTTCAACTGCAGAAACGATTTCGCCATTTAATTTTCGCTCGAGGAGCGTGCGCGACGCGAACAGAGATTCGGCATCGTAGATAATCGCCGCATCACCCGTCCATTTGGCATGACCGCCATTGGTCACCTTCAGGAAGGCTTCCATATTGTGAGGCCGGCACACCACAATCGCATCGTAGTAGCCAAGTCGATCTCGCAAGAATTGCGGAAGATCCTTCGCCGAATGACCGCGCATCACCTCCACAGACACGGGAATTGTCTGACGGATCGCCGACCATGTCTCCTCATGCTCGAACATAGGGAAAAGCGTAATCTGTGCGCCCACTCGCTCCAGCGCGCACATAAGCTCGCGAGAACGCGGATATCCCGAACCCAGATACTCATGCGGCACGCGATCTTCAATGTAAAGCAAGCGACGCTTGTCATTACGCGCGTGACGCGCCCAAAGAATGCGCTCCAGTTCAACAGCCTTTTGATTTGCGAGCCAGGCTGCATGACGCTCGCGAAATATCGCGTGATTACGCTGCTGCAATTGCAGTGCCTGCTCGGAGCTCGAGGAACTACCGAACTCGTAATGCAGAATCACGACCTCAGGATCGTAGACCACCCGGAGCCCAGATTCCCAAAGCCGCAGGCAGAAGTCGGTCTCTTCATAGTATGCCGGTGCGTAGCTTTCATCAAATGCCTTGAGTTCCTCGAATACTGCGCGCGGCGTCATGAGAAACGCGCCGGAGCAGTAATCGACATCGCGCCGATACATGAATTCAGGCGCGTCAGGTGCGGCACCGCGGCCATAACCCGTGCACGCGCCATTGTTCCAAACGACGGAACCTGCCTCCTGCAATGATCCGTTCGGCAGAATAATGCGACCACCAACGGCACCGATATCGCCGCTCGATTCGCAAAGCGAAAACGCAGCTTCGAGCGAGCCAGGTAGCAACAATGCGTCGTTGTTAAGGAAAAGCAGGTATTTGCCGCGGGCTTCTTTCGCCGCGCGATTTGCTCCCTTCAGGAAATGGAGATTCTCGCGGCTGCGAATGATCGTGGCACCCTCGATTCGATCGAGCAGCCTGGACGTCGCGTCGGTTGAACCGTTATCCAGAATGATTACCTCAGCGCGAACGGGACTTCCATTTAACACCTCTGCGATCGACGCAAGACAGGCGTAGCTCAATTCAGCGCTGTTGTAAAAGACAAGCAGGATACTCACATCCGGAGACGCGTCACGCTTGAACCGAAGTGAACCGCTCGCCGTAAGGAATGAAGCAAGACGTACCTTGAAACCCTCACGCATAGCCGCCTTAGGATCCGCGCCGACAAGCGCTCCAGGTGCAACAGTCACTTTAGTTGAAGGTGCGCCGCTTATCTTTGCGACGGAAGAGAGCGCAGGCGCCTTTGCGAGGGACGCCCCGCCTCGCAAGCGCTTGATCATCGAACGCATAGGCGCCGTAACGCGCCACGAGGTCGAAGTTTGAAACGATCGAACGATCTGATCGCGTTCCCGTAGTTCGCTTTCGAGCAAATTGTGAATTTGGATTTCATGAGCGCTGTGCTGCGAAACAAGCTCGGCCTCCAAGTCCCTTACCCGCTGTTCCGACAGTTCGAGCTGGGTCATTTGTGCCGATTGCTTCTCCCTTGCGCGGATCAATTCGGACGCCAGTGCCTCGATGCGCTGCTCCGAGAGGTCGAGCTGGGTCGCCTGCGCTGATTGTTTGTTTTTCTCATGCTCGAGGTCTGATGTCAGCGCCTCGATGCGCTGACTGACTTCATGCTGAATAGCTCGAGCGTTCTGCGATTCGTGCGCCAGGCGTGCAATCTCTCCACCGAGGTTGATGGCGTGTCTCTCGAGATCGATCGCCTTGACGTGACGCCTGAACGCTTCGCCCCGCGCGGCAAATAGCGCGCGAACCGTTGCTGCTGCTTCTGGCACAGTTCCCAGTTCCACGAGCTTCGTCATAAGCTGTGTCTGATCTCTGCCTACGCAGAGCACACCCAAGCCTTCGGAGTTGTCAAATTCAAACGAGGGATATTTGGTCGAAAGCTCCTGCCAAAGTCTCCACACCCCAAAGCCGCGCTCTCGCACGTTGATATCGTGAAAAATGACGACCGCGCGCTCGGATAGCGCGCCGGTCCACGTTTCGAAATCGTGCTTGACGGCCTCGTAGGTATGCAGCCCGTCGATGTGAAGGAGGTCGATCTCCCCGTCTGGTTGGCCAGGAAAATACGCGCGCGCCTCGTCGAACGTCATGCGGAGAAGCTTCGAAAATTCCGCGTAGTGAAGTTCGTTGAACTTCGAAAGATCGTGAAAGACCTCATCCCCATATGCACCGGCGTGTTTGTCTCCCTGCCATGTGTCAACGGCAAAGCAGCGTGTCGACAAACCTAGCTGGGCAACTGCCTGACAAAATGCAGAGTACGAATTCCCGCTGTGTGTCCCAAGTTCGACCACGACACGCGGCTGTATCGCCTTCACGAGCCAGAACGCGGTGGCGATATGCCCTGTCCAGGCACCAGGAGAAACCAGTCGGCGAGGCTCCCAGAACAATTCTGCTTCAATTCCCAACGCCGAAATGATCTCAGGAAGCGAATATTGATCAGTTAAGGTTTTCACTTGATTCCTTTATAGCCGGAATTGAACACTCGCCACGCGAGGCGTTTTGGGTGACCCGCGTCAATCGCGTTACTCGTTTTTTCCCTGAATACAACTTTCCGATGCTTCGACGCCCCGGCCATAGTTGTCCTCAAAGCGAACGATATCGTCTTCGCTCAGATAGGCTCCCGACTGCACCTCGATCAATTCGAGTGGAATCATTCCCGGGTTTTGCAACCGATGCTTCGCACCGAGCGGGATATAGGTTGACTGGTTTTCAGTGAGCAGCAGTTCTTTGCCGTCGTTATATACGCGGGCCGTTCCACGCACGACGATCCAGTGCTCCGCACGATGGTGATGCATCTGCAGGCTCAGCGACGATCCGGGATTCACGATGATGCGCTTGACCTGGAAACGCTCGCCCTGATCGATGCTCTCGTATGTTCCCCAAGGGCGATTAACTCGTCGGTGCGTCACGGATTCGTGCCGCCCCGATGCATTGAGTTTCTCAACAATTGCCTTGACGCGCTCGGTTTCATTGCGATGCGCTACGAGCACTGCGTCGGCAGTTTCAACGATGACAAGGTCACGCACTCCAATCGCCGCGACGATGCGATGCTCGGAGCGAATGAAGCTTTGCGCGACGTTTTCGGTCATCACATCGCCAGTGAGTGTATTGCCACTGTCGTCCTTTTCCGAAATATCGGCAAGCGATGCCCAGGAGCCGATATCGCTCCATTCAAGTCCTGACGCCGCGATCACAACGGCGCGATCGGTCCTCTCCATCACGGCGTAATCGATTGAAATGTCAGGACTTGCCTCGAAAGCCTGTTGATCGAGCCGCACAAAATCTTCGTCTCGTCTCGCGGCAGCTACCGACAATTCGATCTGCGTGCGCACCGCGGGCTCAAAGCGCGCGAGTTCTTCCAGATACGCCGATGCCTTTAGCATGAACATGCCACTGTTCCAAAAGTAGCCGCCTTCTGACAGAAAGCGTTTCGCGGTAGCAAGGTCGGGTTTTTCGGCAAATTCATCGACGACATAAGCAAACTCGTGCGCCGCCAGCGCGGCGCCGGCGCGAATATATCCGTAGCCCGTGTGTGGCATGGTCGGCTCGATGCCGAATGTCACGAGACGCCCACCCATCGCGATCTGCGCCGCCTCGAGAGCATATGTCACGAATGTTTGATTGTGGGCGATCACATGATCGGACGGCAAAACCAGCAGCAGCGCATCCGGGTCTTTTTCAGCCACGAGCGACGCAGCTGCCGCCACGGCCGGCGCCGTGTTGCGCCGCGCCGGTTCGAGCACGATCGCCTCGGGTTTAACGCCGATGCTGTGCAGTTGGTCCGCAACGAGAAAACGCTGGCCCTGATTCGTGATGACGATCGGTGGACGTGCACCAGGAACGTCGGCAAGCCGAAGTGCCGTTTGTTGCACGAGCGTATGTTCGCCGGCAAGCTTGAGGTATTGCTTCGGATATCCACCGCGCGACATCGGCCAGAGGCGAGTGCCGCTACCTCCGCACAGGATTACAGGATAAACGTTCACATCGGCTCCGTGATTCATTGTGCATCTTCATTGACGTTACAGCGGGTCAGGCACCCCGACGTCAGTTTCCCCGATACATTCCGGGAACTCTTTAGGCAATTGCTGGGACTCGCGGCGGCCACGCGAGGCTGAAATCGTCGCGCTCGATAGTCAAGTTGGGGCTGTAGAAAGGATCGTACTTCAGTGCTTCGCGCCAACGCTGCTTCATCCACGCTGTCTCGCGTTCGAAGCGTTCGCGCTTCACTGGGTCGTCGTCCTGACCGCGAGTGGCGGATTCATGATGATAGAGTTCCGCGAACGGGGTCCACACATTGCGATACCCGGCTTCTCGCACACGCAGGCAGAAATCGACATCATTGTAGGCAACCGCAAGATTGACCTGGTCTAGCCCGCCAACTTCTTCATACACCGCCTTGCGCATGACAAGGCACGCAGCCGTCACGGCGGAAAAATTGCTCACGAGCGCCGCCCTGCCGAAATACCCACGCGTATTCCGCGGAACGTGTTTATGCGCGTTGCCCGCAACCCCCTGAATGCCCAGCACGAGACCAGCATGTTGAATCGTATCACTGGGATACATGAGTTTTGCGCCGACTGCACCCACATGCGGCTGCAATGCCAAGCTCACCATCTCTGAGAGCCAGTCCGACGAGATGACCTCTATGTCATTGTTCAACAGGCAGAGGACCTCGCCGTTCGCGGCTTCCACGGCGCGGTTGTTCAGCGCCGAATAGTTAAACGGTCGCGCATCGCGCAATACGCGAATCTTCGGATTCCCGGAGATCGATGTTAAAAAATGCAACGCATCGGCATCGTCCGATCCGTTATCAACAATCAGGATTTCGTAGTTCGGGTAGCGCGTTTTTTCCAGCACGCTATCGATACACTGCCGCAACAGGTGTACCGCGTTGCGCGTCGGAATGACGAGGCTGACGAGCGGCGGCTGCGCCGGCAATGCGTAGCGAACTCGATAACCGTGGTCGATGTACTC
This sequence comes from Paraburkholderia sp. J11-2, assembly GCF_905220185.1. Taxonomy (NCBI): domain Bacteria; kingdom Pseudomonadati; phylum Pseudomonadota; class Betaproteobacteria; order Burkholderiales; family Burkholderiaceae; genus Paraburkholderia; species Paraburkholderia sp. J11-2. Next base: position 240,712 of record NZ_CAJMYY010000011.1, read on the forward strand.
TGCCGTGCCATCGACGGCCTGTCTTCCCAGATGCTCATTGATGGCGGCTTCGCCGACGACAGCAGCATACGGCTTCGCCTCGACTCCGCTCGCCGTACTCGTCGCATGCAGACGCCAGTGATAGAGCACGCGAGGAATGTGATGAATCTGCGCAGCATCGACGCGCTCGGCGCAACGCAACGCCAGATCGTAATCCTGCGATCCTTCGAACCCGAGCCGAAACCCGCCAACCGCATCGACCAACGCCTTCCGATAGACGCCCAGATGGCTGAACATGTTATGCGAGAGAAAAAGATCGGGATTCCAGTCGCATTTGAAATACGGCTCGCGGCGCTTGCCGCTCGCGTCGATCTTGTCCTCGTCCGAATAAATGAGCTGCGCTTGTGGATGACTCACAATGGTGTCTGCGACGCAGTACAGGGCATGCTCCGGCAGCAAATCGTCGTGATCGAGCAGCGCGATCCACTCGCCTGTAGCGAGACTCAGAGCACTGTTAGACGCCGCGGAAATATGGCCATTCCTGTCGCGGAAAACGATCTTGATACGCGGCTCAGCAGCAGCGTAGCGCTCTAGCAGCTGGCGAACGGCCGGATCGGGCGAAAGATCGTCGGCAATACATAGTTCCCAGTGGGGATATAGCTGCCGCCGGACCGAGTCGATCGCCTCCGCCAGCCATTCGGGCTTCGGGTTGTAGACCGGCATCACCACCGAAATTAGAGGTGTAGACGCGAAGGCGCGAATACGCGCGCGAATCGACTCCCGAGCGTTGTCATCGATGCGATCGTAGCGCTCGATCCACCGCGCATATTCACCGGCGTCGATGACACCGGGCGCACCCGCGCGCAGCCACGTGAGTTTGCGCCTCACGCCATCCAACCCTTCGCGGCGATACACGCCATAGGCCCGACGCAGAGCGCTGGCGACGCCTCGCCCTCCCGTTAGCCGGCCCACGACGGATCGCATCTTCGACACCTTCATCTGATCGTTCAACCCGCTCAAGCCATCGCAACCTCGTATTGCGCCACCACGTCTTCGACGGGACCGAACGCGCGAATGCGTCCACGCTCCATCCACAGCACCTTGTTGCAGACCTTGCGAATCTGGTTGTTCGAATGCATGGCCAGCACGACGATCTCGGCCCGGCTATGAAGATCCGCAAGCCGCGCTTCTGCCTTGTGCATGAACGAGGCATCACCAACGCCCATCACTTCATCCAGCAGCAGGATTTCAGCGTCAACCGCGGTCGAGACAGCAAAGGCAAGGCGAACGCGCATCCCGCTCGAGTATGTGCGAATCGGCAGATCGAGGTAGTCGCCAAGCTCGCTGAACTCCGCGATCTCGTTCTGCTTCGTGCGGATCTCCGTTTCGGTCATGCCAAGCAGCAAACCGCGCAGACGAATGTTCTGCATGCCCGTCGAGTTCTCGTCCATGCCAAGGCTGATGTCGAGCAACGGCACGGCTTTGCCTTCGCGGGTCACGGCTCCACCAGTCGGCGGATAGATGCCGGCCATCACACGTAGCAGGGTGGACTTGCCCGCGCCGTTGTGGCCGATGAGGCCAATGCGGTCGCCGCGCTCGAAGCGCAGCGTCACGTCGTCAAGTGCGCGCACGACGATAACGCCGTGATTGTCTTCGGCAATCCGGTTGCGGCGCCCCATGCGCATCACCTGCTTCTTCAACGAGCGACCCTGGACGTCGAAGATCGGCAAGTCAAGGGTCACGTTTTTCAGTTCTATATAAGCCATGACGTGTCCTCAAACCCAGTACGGAATACGCTTCACATAGCGGCCGGTGAGCCACAGCGCGAGGATCCACCCCACCACGGCCATCGCGCCCGTCACGCCCCACGTCAACGCGCTTGGTACCTGCCCGATCAGGGGACCGCGCACGAGATCGAGCAGGTACGCAAGCGGATTCCACTCGACGATGAACTGAAAACGGTTGAGCGCGTTGGGCCGGAAAATGATCGGCGTGACATAGAACGCCACCTGAAGCAGCGCACCGATGATCTGCGGCAGATCGCGAAAGCGCGCGGACAGCAGGCCCGCCACCATCGCGATCCACAGAATGTTGAGTATGTACAGCAGCATGCCCGGAATGAACAGCGGCAGTGTCGCCCAGTCCTTCACGCCAAAAATCACCAGTAGCGCGACAATGATCACGGCGTTGTGCGACATCACGATCAGGTTGCGCCACACGACCTGAAGCATATAGATGAGCTTCGGCGTGGCCATCTGCCGGATGTAGGAGCCGCTGTTGATGTACGCGACGCTGCCGTCCTGGATGGTTGACGACAAGAGACCCCACATCACGAGGCTCGCCGCAAGGAACGGCAGGTAGTCGTGCATGTTCTGGCCGAACAGCGTCCCGTAGACGACGCCAAGCGAGCCAATCATCACGCCCATGCTGATGGTCAGCCAGAACGGTCCAACGCGCGAACGCGCATAACGCTGCCGAATTTCCAGCCAACCGAGTAGCGTCCACAATCGCCATGAGCTGACGCTTTGTTTCAGGTCAGCGAGTGCAAGAGTCAACATGCAAGCCTTCTAAAATATGGATAACAACCGAAGATGCGTAACCTATGCGGCCTCAGAGCGCGCCGCTGCGGCCGATCAGCCCATGCCAGATACCCAGCACCGACAAGCGCAAATGCACGAGACGCGGCCGCATGAACAGTAGATAGATCGCAAGCCGAAATGGCATCTTGACCAGTTCGGACAGCTTCCAGCTCCACGGCACATAACTGCGACCGATCAGCGCGACAGCGTTACGAAAGAGGTAATAGTGTCGCACGGGGCTGTGTCCGGGATAGCGGCGCCCAAACACACGGACGGGATCGTCCCCAAGTTCATGCGCGAGCCTAAGTGCAGGCGCGCCCAGCACGGCATAGCCTTTCGCCTTCGCACGAATACACCACTCCAGGTCGACGAAGTCGATAAAGAGCGCGTCGTCCATCGGACCGATCGACGACCATGCGGCAAGATTGAGACAAGAGCCCGAAGTAATCAGAAAGTCGACGTCTATCGGGGCCGAGCCTACCGGCGCAACACGCTGCAAGCGCAACCAGCCGAAACGCACGAACGGAGCAACGCCTCCCAGCCGATCGTCCTCGTACGCCGGCCCGATAAGAGCAACCTTCGTCCCGCGTGCCATTGCCTCGTCCATGGTGCGCCGCAGTGCGGCCAACAACTCGTCGGAGGGCTCACTGTCCTGGTCGAACAGTATGGCCATCGAGCAGCCGAGCGCAATCAACGCCTCGACGCCCTGGTTTAGCGCCGTCGCTATTCCGTGATTGACGCCGTTCGCTATGTAGTGGATGCGCGGGTCGACGCCGAGCAGCGCGGGATCCCGCACCGGCTCCGTGTTGTCGACCACGACGCACGGCCCAAATTGGGCTAGTCGGTTCGCGCGCGCCACACATCCCTCGTCGGGCCGATAAAACACCACGACCGTGCCAGCTGCGCCGCGGGCGGAACCTGGATTCATCAGCTTCCCAGACAAAGGTGTAACGCTTCCTCCCAGTGTGGAAGCTGCAGACCAAATACATCGGCAAGCTTGCGTCCGGATAGCCGGGAATTCGCAGGACGTTGCGCTGGGACCGGATATTCTGAGGCAGGAATCGGCGTCACTTTCGGGGCGTCCGGGCCCATCGCTCGCGTAAGAATGGCCTCGGCGAACCCGTGCCACGACGTCGCCCCGCCAGCCGTGAAGTTGTAGACGCCCGCGCGTTCGTGCCACCAGCTATCGCTGTTAGCCGCCAGCCCTTGAGCCACCAAATGCGCAGTCGCGGCAGCGATCGTCGTCGACCACGTCGGCGCACCGATCTGATCGACAACCACGCACAACTCAGGGCGTTCCGCGCCGAGCTTGAGCATCGTCAGCAGAAAATTCTTGCCGCGCCGCCCATATACCCAGCTCGTGCGCAGGATGAGATGCGCACAGCCGCTCGCCGCGATCGCCTGCTCGCCTTCGAGCTTCGTCTTGCCGTAGACGTTTTGCGGATTGACCGCATCGGTTTCAACGTAAGGCGTGTCCTTCGTGCCGTCGAACACGTAGTCGGTCGAGTAGTGAATCAGTGCCGCGCCACAGCGCGCGGCTTCCTCGGCCAGTACGCCCGGCGCCTCGGCGTTGAGCCGCCGCGCCGCCGCCTCATCGGATTCGGCCTTGTCGACCGCCGTATAGGCTGCAGGGTTCACGATGATAGAAGGTTTCGTCTCGCGTACGACCTCGCGCACGCGATCGAGATCTGCCAGATCCAGCGCCGCGCGGTCGAGTCCCACGACACGCCCAAGCCCCTGCAAATTGCGCAGCAGCTCAAATCCAACCTGCCCGTTTACACCCGTGACGAGAATCGTCGGCTGTTCGTTCATTTCGCGCTCATGCATAGACTTCGGCCTCAGCCAGCCGCTTGCCCGCCGCATCCTTCGCCGCGAGCAGCGGTTCGAAGTCGATCGGCCAGTCGATGCCGATCTCCGCGTCGTTCCACACAATGCTGCGTTCGTGCTCGGGGAACCAGTAATCGGTCGTCTTGTAGAGGAACTGCGCTAACTCCGACAGCACGACAAAGCCATGCGCAAAGCCAGGAGGCACCCACAACTGCCGATGATTCTCCGCCGAGAGAGTCACGCCCACCCACTTGCCGAAATTCGGCGAGCTGCGGCGCACATCGACGGCCACGTCGAACACTGCGCCTTCCACCACGCGCACGAGCTTGCCCTGTGCATGCTGGATCTGATAGTGCAGTCCGCGCAATACGCCCTTCGCCGAACGCGAATGGTTGTCCTGCACGAACACGACGCCTGGCTCGACCAGTTCTTCGAACTCGCGGCCGTTGAAGCTCTCGTAGAAGTAGCCACGCGAATCACCGAATACCTTCGGCTCGATGATCTTGACCTCGGGGAGTGCCGTAGCTGTTACCGTGATGGCCATGCAACCTGATCCGTAAGAATATTCAACAGATATTTCCCGTAGCCGTTCTTCGCGAGCGGCTTGGCGAGCGCCTGAAGTTGTTCGCCATCGATCCACGAGCGGCGATACGCAATCTCCTCAGGACACGCAACCACGAGCCCCTGACGCTTCTGCAGCGTTGCGATGAAGGTCGCCGCTTCGATCAGCGAGTCGTGTGTGCCGGTGTCGAGCCACGCATAGCCACGGCCCATGATCTCGACATTGAGCGCGCCGTCGCTCAGATAGCGCGAATTGACGTCGGTGATCTCAAGTTCGCCGCGCGGCGAAGGCTTAATGTCGGCCGCAATGTCGCACACGCGCTGATCGTAGAAATAGAGCCCGGTGACAGCGTAATTCGAGCGCGGCTCTACGGGCTTCTCTTCGATCGACAGCGCGCGAAAGCCCTTGTCGAATTCGACCACGCCGTAGCGCTCAGGATCCTGCACGTGATATGCGAACACGGTCGCACCAGCGTCCTGCGCATCGGCGCGTTCGAGCTGCTTCGCGAGATCGTGGCCGTAGAAAATGTTGTCGCCAAGAATAAGCGCAGACGGGTCATTGCCGACGAATTCCTTGCCGATAATGAACGCCTGGGCGAGACCATCCGGCGAGGGCTGCACCGCATACTGGATGTTCATGCCCCACTGGCTGCCGTCGCCGAGCATCGACTCAAAGCGCGGCGTGTCCTGCGGCGTCGAGATGATGAGCACATCGCGAATACCCGCGATCATCAGCGTCGACAGCGGGTAGTAGATCATCGGCTTGTCGTACACCGGCAGCAGCTGCTTCGAGACCGCATGGGTGATCGGATAAAGCCGCGTGCCGGAACCGCCGGCGAGAATAATGCCTTTGCGCGCCATGTCCGCTGCCCTTACGCGCGCTGCGCGTAGTTCGTTTCGACCCACTTGCGATAATCGCCCGAGGCCACGTCGTCAACCCATACCTGGTTGTCGAGATACCAGCGCACCGTCTTCGCAAGACCCGTCTCGAACGTTTCGGCAGGCTTCCAGCCAAGCTCGCGCTCGAGTTTGCGCGCGTCGATCGCATAACGACGATCGTGGCCGGGACGATCGGTCACGTACGTGATCTGATCGCGATACGAGCCCGACGCCTTCGGACGCTGCGAGTCGAGCAGGTCGCACAGCGTGTGCACGACTTCAAGATTCTTCTTCTCGTTCCAGCCGCCCACGTTGTACGTTTCGCCAACCTGGCCGCGCGCGAGCACTTCGCGGATCGCGCTGCAATGGTCGCCCACATACAACCAATCGCGCACGTTCTGACCGTCGCCATAAACCGGCAACGGCTTGCCGGCAAGTGCGTTGGCAATCATCAGCGGAATGAGCTTTTCCGGGAACTGGTACGGACCATAGTTGTTCGAGCAGTTCGTCGTAAGCGTCGGCAGGCCGTACGTATGATGATACGCACGCACGAGATGATCGGAGCCGGCCTTGGTCGCCGAATAGGGGCTATTCGGTGCGTAAGGCGTCGTTTCGGAAAACTGCGGATCGGTCGCCGAGAGCGAACCGAACACCTCGTCGGTCGAGACGTGCAGGAAGCGGAATGCGGCCTTTGCGGCTTCGGGCAGATTGTTCCAGTACTGGCGCGCGGCTTCGAGCAGCGTAAACGTGCCTACCACATTGGTCTGAACAAAATCCGCCGGGCCGTGAATCGAACGGTCCACGTGACTCTCGGCTGCAAAATGAAGTACCGCGCGCGGCTTGTGCTGCGCGAACAGCGCGTCGAGCGCTGCGCGATCGCAAATATCAACGCGCGCGAATACATGCTTCGGGTCGTCTTGCAGCGACTTGAGCGTCCCAAGATTGCCCGCGTAGGTCAGCTTATCGACGTTCAGCACCGCCTCATCGGATTGCCGCAACCAATCAAGCACAAAGTTAGCGCCGATAAAGCCGGCACCGCCCGTAACCAGGATCATGGAACTCCTCTTATTGCGCTAGTGTGGAAGCAAATCTGGCGAAAATCCCCGCGCCAGACTGCCGAAAGAGAGCTGTAATAGGCTATTCCGTAAGGAAAAAGCGCCTAGCTATTCGCCCAGCATACTCTGTCTCTGATTTTGTCAGTAGAGATTATAAGGATCGCTAGCGCGAACGCCACCCCCCTAACATCTTGAAACAGCTTGACAAAATCCGGCCCCGCATTTTTTGTGCCACGCGCGTGACTGTATCTTCACGCTTTCGTGATTTTTACGATTTATGCTGCATCAGGCGGCGATTGTATTCCTGTGATACCGTCACTCCCTCATTGCGCGCCGCAACCACACCAATTCAACGATGAAGCAAGTGCCGTACCCCCCCCCCCTCGCCTTCGGCGATCTCCAGGGCTGCCTCATACCGTTTCGCGAACTGCTCGCCAAGGCTGCGCCCTCCGCCCACACGCCGCTGTGGTTCGCGGGCGACCTGATCAATCGCGGTCCGCAATCGCTCGAAACGTTGCGCGAGGTGATCGCGCTTGGCGAGCGCGGCGTTGCCGTGCTGGGCAATCACGACCTGCATCTGCTTTCGGTGTCGGCGGGCATCCGCAAGTCGAAAAAAGGCGACACGATCGACGAGATCCTGACCGCACCCGACGCCGAAGACCTGTTGCACTGGGTGCGCCACCGTCCGATCGCGCACTACGAGAACGGCATGCTGATGGTGCACGCGGGCGTGTTGCCTCAATGGGATGCCGATCTCACAATGGAACTCGCGCACGAACTCGAGAAGGCCTTGCGGCGCGACAACTGGAAGGAGACGCTTGCGGGCCTCTACGGCAACGAGCCGAACCGCTGGTCGAAAGACCTGAAGGGTATCGACCGGCTCCGGGTGACCTGCAGCGCACTCACGCGCATGCGCTTTTGCGATCGCGACGGCACGATGGATTTCACCACTAGCGGTGGCCTCGATTCGGCGCCGCCCGGTTATATGCCGTGGTTCGATGTTCCGGGGCGCAAGACCGCCGAGATCACGGTCGTCTTCGGCCATTGGGCGGCGCTCGGCCTCACCTTGCGCAAGAACGTGGTCGGGCTCGACTCGGGCTGCGTGTGGGGCGAACGACTCTCCGCGGTGCACCTCAACGCCGATCCGTCCCAGCGCATCCTCACCCAGGTGCCATGCGAGAGCTGCCGCGCAACGAGCGGCTGAACTCCACGCCACGCGTCCTTTCAGCGCTTCTTGTTGTACAAGTGCGTCGTGCTCTTCACACCCCTGGGAAAGACGCGACGTACGAGTCCGCGCGCTGCGGCGTCGGCCTGCAACACGACGTCGCGCACCGGCTCGTCAGGCCGGCCGCGAAACGAGGTCGGGTGAAAGTATTCGGCATCGCCCACCGGATGATCCGAAAAGTAGTAATTCGACACGCAGCACCGCTGCTCCGTGCTCGCGTTCTTCGATACCGAATGCCACGAGTGCTGGTTCGTCACCATCACGGCGAGGCGGTTGAAACGGCTCACGATCGTCGTGGGCTCGGCTTTCGTACCCTGCGGCCAGACTTCGAGGTTGCCGCCCTTCTCCCGCGACCAGTCCGGCGAAACGTAGTAGAGCAGATTCAGCACGCGATAGCGTTCGCGATCCTTGTCGTGTGAATTGTCGAGATGCGGGTTGAGGAAGTGGCCCGGCCCCATCATCGAGATGCCGCCAGCGTAGAGATGCTCGTCCGGATAGAGCGAGCGCAGGCCGGTGATCTCTTTGACGAGCTCGACCACGCGCGGCATCTGGAACGCGAAGATGATCTCTTCGAGCAGCGGCGCATGCGCGTCCATTTGCGCCGAGACGTATTTCAGCTCGCGCAAACTCTTGCGCAACATCATCTTCGACGTGTCAGGGAAGGCCGCGCGAATCGCACGCGCAACGTCCTCCGGGAGTACGTCGTCGATATGGAAGTGATTGACGGGCGCCGTCTGCGTCCATTGTTCGCGCAGCCGGGCGCGTTCTGCTTCGAGGCGCTCCGCGATGCACGCGCCGAGTTCCGTGCGATCCATGGTGACTGTCCTGCTATGTTTTTTCTGCCTTCGATGACGCGCCGAGGCGTCACGACACCTGAACGGCCCCGGGTCCTTGCACATGCTCCGCTTCACCGCGCATCGTCTTCAACGCCTGCCCCACCGCCTCCTGCGCGCGCGCCGCCAGCTTGCGCCGGTCGTCACCCGCTTCGATCGCTTCGCCCACATAAACATGTGCAGTCAACGGCCCAGCCTTGAGCATCGCGTCGAGTGAATCCTTGAGCGAGAGGTCATCGATATACGCCGGCGCCACCGACTGCCGCCCCTGCGAATCCTCATACAGAATGCAAAGCGGCTGCACAGGCCGCCCAGCCGACACCGCCGCCTGGAACATGTTCGAGTGAAACGGCAGGAGCGCACGGCCGTCCGACGTCGTGCCTTCAGGAAACACGCACATCAGTTCGCCGCGCGTGAGACGCTCGGCCAGCTCATGCATGATGCGGCGCGCGTCGCTGCGCTTCTCGCGCTCAACGAACACGGTGTCGAGGTTCTGCGCAAACCAGCCTATGAGTGGCCAATGGCGGATCTCAGCCTTCGAGACGAACGGCGTAGGCCGCCATGCATTGATCACGTAGATATCAATCCACGAAATGTGATTGCTCACGACAAGCGCGCCCGCGTCGAGCCGCGCCGAATCGTTATGCACGACGAGCTTCAAGCCGCACAGCTCGAGCATCTTGAGGGACCATGCGCGGTTCATGGCGTGGCGCTGATCGGCGCTCGCACGCGGAAAACGCATTGCGACGGTCAAGGCGCCGCGCAGCAAATGCGCGAGCAGGCGGGTCTTGCGAATGAAGAGGCTCATATTTGACGAGAAGCTGAATCGCGAAATCCTAGCAGACACGCATGACACAAATCTGTCATGCGTGTTCGCGACCTCAATCGAGCCCGCGCTCGAAGCCCACACGGCCCGCCACGAGCGTCGCGCGCACGACGGCGGGCAATTCGTACCCGAGGAACGGCGTGTTGTGCCCCTGGCTCCTGAGCGCACGCGGCTCGACGCGCCAGTGCGCATGGGGATCGAACACGCAAAGGTCCGCGCTCGCGCCCAAGGCGAGCCGTCCCGCGTCACGCTGCATCACGGCAGCCGGCGCCGACGTCACATGGGCGAGCGCCTTCGCGAGCGGCACGCGCGCTTCCTGCGCCCATTTCACCGTGAGCGAGAGGAACAGCTCGAGGCCTGTCGCACCCGGCGTCGCTTCGGCGAAAGGCAGCAGCTTTTCGTCATCATCCACGGGCGTGTGCTGCGAGCAGATCGCGTCGATCGTGCCATCGGCGAGACCCGCGCGAATCGACTCGCGATCGCGCTGCTGCCGCAGCGGCGGGTCGAGCCGGAACTGCGCGTCGAAATAGCCGATATCCATGTCGATCAAATGCAGGTGGTTGGCCGTTACGTCGCAGGTCACGGGCAGACCCTCGGCCTTCGCGGCGCGCACGAGCGCAACGCCCGCCGCAGACGAAAGATGCTGCACATGTATGCGCGCGCCCGTCACGCGCATCAGTTCGAAAAGCGTATGCAACGCGATCGTCTCCGCGCTCACCGGCACACCGGAGAGGCCGAGGCGCGAAGCCAGCGCCCCGCTCGCGGCCACGCCGCCCTTCGAGAGATACGCGTCCTGCGGCCGCAGCCACACGGAGTAGCCATAGGTGCTCGCGTACTGCAGCGCGCGCAGCAGGACCTGAGTGTCGGCGATCGGCGCGTCGGCTTGCGTGAAGCCGATGCAGCCCGCCTCGGTCAGCGACACCATCTCGGTGATCACTTGCCCTTTCAGGCCCACGGTCAGCGCGCCGAGCGGATGCACATGCGCACGCGCGAGCTTGCCCGCACGGTGCTTGAGCATTTCGACGAGGCCGGCTTCGTCGAGCACGGGATCGGTATCGGGCGGGCACACGAGGCTCGTCACGCCGCCCGCGAGCGCCGCGCTCATCTCCGAGTCGAGCGTGGCCTTGTGCTCGTAGCCCGGCTCGCGCAGGCGCGCGCTCAGGTCGACGAGACCGGGCGCGACCACGAGGCCGCGCGCATCGAGCGTTCTGTCCGCCTGGAAGCCCGCAGGCGCCGCGCCCAGCGCGGCGATCTTGCCAGCTTCGATGTACACGTCCTGCTGCTGTTCCGTCCCGGCCGCGGGATCAATCAGCGTGCCGCCTTGAATATGAATCTTCATGTGCTGCCCTTGTTGTTCTCGCCGCTTCAGTCGTTGTTCCCGGCGACGATGCCCATCACCGCCATGCGCACCGCAATCCCAAAGCTCACCTGGTCGAGGATCACCGACTGCGGGCCGTCTGCGACCTGCGAGTCGATTTCGACGCCACGATTCATCGGCCCCGGATGCATGACGATCGCATCGGGCGCGGCGAGCGCTAGGCGCTCGGGCGTCAAGCCCCAGCTCTTGAAGTACTCCTGCGCGGAAGGCAGCAGCGCGCCGCTCATGCGCTCGTTCTGCAGGCGCAGCATGATGATGACGTCGACGTCTTTCAGGCCTTCGTCGAGGTTATGAAACACGCGCACGCCCATCTGCTCGAGGCCGCCCGGCAGCAGCGTGCGCGGGCCGATGGCGCGCACCTCGGGTACGCCGAGGGTGGTAAGCGCGTGGATATCCGAGCGCGCCACGCGCGAATGCAGGATGTCGCCGACGATCGCCACGCGCAGGTTCGTGAAATCGCGCTTGTAGTGGCGGATCGTGTACATGTCGAGCAGGCCTTGCGTCGGGTGCGCGTGGCGGCCGTCGCCGGCGTTGATCACGTGCACGTGCGGCGCGCAGTGCTCGGCGATCAGGTACGGCGCGCCGCTCGACGCGTGGCGCACGACGAACATGTCGGCGTGCATCGCCGAAAGGTTGCCAATGGTGTCGAGCAGCGACTCGCCCTTGCTCGTCGACGAAGCGTTGATGTTCAGGTTGAGCACGTCCGCCGAAAGACGCTTGGCCGCGATCTCAAACGTTGTGCGCGTGCGCGTGGAATTCTCGAAGAACAGGTTGAACACCGACTTGCCGCGCAACAGCGGCACCTTCTTCACGTCGCGGTCGGTCACGCTCACGAACTGTGTGGCGGTATCGAGAACGTGAGTGAGGATTGCGCGCGACAGGCCCTCGATTGACAGCAGATGCTTGAGCTCGCCATTTTTCGTGAGCTGCGGATTGCCCTTGAGAAAGCCATAGCGAAAACGCTTGTCGTCCGCTGTGGACGCGGCGGGCGTGGGCTGTGTGTTCATCGCGTGAATCCTGGATGTGATGGGCTGCGTGGGGCCGGCATGCGTGCCTGTGCGCCTGCCGTCGCCGCCAAATATGTTCGATACGCGCGTCAGGCGCCGCTGCCCGGCTCGACGTGAAAAGCGAAGAGACCGTCGGCGCTGTGTGCAAGCACAAGCGTTTCGCGCGCACCGACGCTGACCGCGCCGCCGGTGAAGCGCGCGGACACCGGCAGCTCACGCCCGCCGCGTTCGGCAAGCACCGCAAGTTCGACGGAAGCCGGCCGACCATAGTCGTACAGTTCGTTGAGCGCGGCGCGCACGGTGCGGCCCGTGAAAAGCACGTCGTCGACGAGCAGAATGTGGCGGCCTTCCACGGCGAAGGGCAGCGCCGTCGGGCTTGCCTTGCTGTGCAGGCCCTTCTTCGCATAGTCGTCGCGGTGCAGCGCAACGTTGAGCACGCCCCATTCGAGCACCCCGACGTCATGTGCAAGCCGCTCGGCGATCCACGCACCGCCGCTATGAATGCCGACGATCGCCACGCCGCCGGGCGCGCCGAACGCGTCGGCCGGATACGCCGCGCGGATCTCGTCGAGAAGGGCGCAATACAGCGCTTCAGCGTCAGGGATGATCATCGGGCAACTCGCGGGCTAGTTAGAGCGGGAGTTCGTCGAGGTACTGCTGGAGAATCACGGAGGCCGCTTCGGCGTCGACATGCTCGACGCGTTCGCCGCGCTCGCGGATCCGCGCTTCGGCGTCGACGGACGAGTAGCGCTCGTCCACCCACACCACCCGCAGACCGAAACGGCCATTGAGCTGATTGCCAAAGCGCTTCGCGTGCTGCGTCATGATGTGCGGTGTGCCGTCCGGATGGCACGGCAGGCCGACCACGAGCAGGTCGGGCTGCCACTCGCGCAGCAACGCGCCTATCGCTTCGAAGCGGTAGTCGCGACTCTTGTTGGGAATGACAGTGAGCGCTCGGGCGCTGCGCGTGAGCGCGTTGCCGAGCGCGACGCCGATACGCTTTTCGCCGTAGTCGAACGCAAGCAAGGTGGCCTCGCCGGCCCCTCGCCCAGCGGCCACGCTCATGCGTGACCCGCCTCGCCCGACAGCATCGACGAGGAAATGCCGAGCAGCGCGAGCGCCGCTTCGAAGCGCTCTTCGGCGGGCACGTCGAATACGATCTTCGGATCGGCTTCGACCGTAAGCCAGCCGTTCTTCGAGATTTCGTCCTCGAGTTGGCCGGCGCCCCAGCCGGCGTGGCCGAGCGTGAGGAGGAAGCGTTCGGGGCCGCTGCCGTTCGCAACGGCTTCGAGCACGTCCTTCGACGTGGTCATTTCAAGGCCGCCCGGCACCGACATCGACGACGTGTAGCTCGTGCCCTCGGCTCTCGCGTGCAGCACGAAGCCGCGCTCGGTCTGCACCGGGCCGCCGAAATAAACGGGCACATGCAGGAGCGGCTCGATTTCGAGCTTGAGGTCGATGCGGGAAAAGAGCGCCTCGAGATCGATGTCGGTGGGCCGATTGATGACGAGACCGAGCGCGCCGCGCTCCGAATGATCGCAAAGGTAGACCACCGTTCCTGAAAACGTGGGGTCCGCCATGTTCGGCATGGCGATCAGGAACTGGTTGGTTAGATTGATGCGATCGTTACTCTTGGACATGGTTTGAATTCTAGCAAAGACGATGCGCAATGGCGGCGCGCTGCCAGGCCGGAGGTCGGGCGCCCGATGGTGGCCTCACACCTTGCCAGCCGCGGCGCGTTGCGCATTGCAGGTAATGGCTCACTCTAACACGCGCGCGCTGTGCCCTCGCAAGGCAATCGGCCGATGGCGCAAGGCCGATGCCTGACCTCTGCAAGGCACGGCCAGCGCCGCGAATCCTCAGGCCCGGCGGAGTCAGTGCGCAATATTTTGCACCGCATTTTGCGCCGCGCCGTTGACGATTGCCACGCCAAGCGCACGCACCACGGGCGTAGCGTCGGGCTGCGCGATACCCGCCGCGACCTTGTGCAGCATGGCGCGCAGCGCCTCGCTGGCGTGCTCGATCGCCTCCGCGCCGGGCGGCTGAATTGACGGCGCGCCCCGCGCTTCGAGCGCCGCAAGCGTTGCCGCATGCGCAGTGCGCCGCCAGGCGAGGCCCAGCGCGTCCGCGAGTTGGCCACTATGGCCGAGCCCGAGCGCCCAGGCGGCGGCGCCGATGCGGTACGCCGCTTCGGCGGCCACTAGCGCGTCTGCGGGCTCCGGGCTCGCGCCTGCGCCGCGCAATGTCAGTGTGCGCGAGTGCGTGCCGAGCGCGATCATCGCCGCATCGGCGGTCTGCAGAAAATCTTCATACGCATTGCCGTTCACGACCAGCGCGCCCAGCTCGCGCGTAGGCGCCACACGCGCCGCGAGCGCGCTGGCCTGCACGCTGCCGGCTTCCCACAGCGCCTCCGAGGCCTGCGTGCCGGCAATGTGCCACTCCACGGTCAAGCCGTAGTCATGCAGCAGATCGACGTCAGCGGTGTCTTCCGCGGCGGCCCCGAAGAGCGCGTAATCGCGCCACAGCAACGCGAGCGTGGAGCGCACGAGCGTTTGTGGCGCGAAGCGCAGGCCGCGCGCGTGCTCCCCGATCAGCAGATTGCAGCGTGCGTAAAGACGCCGCACGCCTTCCTCTCCCCACGACGCCACGCCCCGCCGCAGCGCGCGTGCGCACGCCGCAGCAAGACGCCAGAAGTCGTACGGATCGGCGCTCGATAGTTCGGCCATACAGGCGTCCATCTCGTCGAACGCCGCGAGCGCGAGCGCATCGGCCGCGCGGCTGCCGTTGCCGGGCTGCGACTTCAGCGCAAGCAGGAGCGCCTGCTCGAAGCGCGCGCGCACCTGGCCAAATCGCTGCGCCGGCTGCGGATGCAGCGAAGCGGGCGCGAGCGGCCGGCCCAGCAGCGCGATGTCCTCGTAGGCGAGCGCGACACCCGGCATGTGCTCCGCGAGCGCAGCCACGAGCGCGTGCTGCCGCGCGAAAAGCGCGGGCGAGCACGCCAGCTCGCGCAGATTGCGGCGTTCGAGCGCAGCGACGAGATCTTGCAGCGCCTCGCTGAACAAGGCACGCATTTCAGCGTCCTTCGCTTCCTCGGGCGCATGGAGCGGCCGCGCGGGCAGGCCCGGCGGCGGCGCTACGGGCACCGGCGCGGCAAGCGCGAGCGGGGAAGCGAGGAGCAGCGTGTCGGCAAAGCGCGCGGCGGCGAGCCAGCCGGCGTCGTGCAGCGTGCGGGCAGCCTGGCGCAGTGGCCGGGCAACGTCGCGCTGCTCCCCGAGCGCGGCAAGCGCCTGGGCGAGCGCGCCGTGCGCGAACGGCACCGAGCCGCCGCGCGGATTCGGCAACGCTTCGAACCGCACATCAGAGCTTGAAGGATGACTCATAGGGCAGCGCCGAAAACATTAGCGGGCCAACCAGGCGGGCAATCTCGACATAAGCGTCGACACCGGCGACGGCTAGCGCAAATACGGTGCCAGCCGTCGCGACACCGCGAGCCGCACCGCACTCGACACACTTCTGGAATCCGCAGCCAGACTGCGCACCGGCCACCGCGAGCGAACTGAGATATGCGAAAACGCGCTCAGCCGCCAGCGCGGTCTCAGATCTGGACCATCTCGAAGTCTTCCTTGCGCGCGCCGCACTCAGGGCAGGTCCAGTTGATCGGGACATCCTCCCAGCGCGTGCCGGGGGCAATGCCTTCGTCTGGCAAACCGGCTTCTTCGTCGTAAATCCAGCCGCAGATCAGGCACATCCAGCTTCTATATTCCATTCTTATGCCGCGTCGAAAAGTCCGAAACCAGTCGGAAAAAAAATCGGGGAAACGAGAGCCATGATGGTACCTTGTTGCCGTTTCCATGCCTAGCAAGAGGAAGTTTCGCTGGCGTGGCTCCGGGAGCGATTGGCAGCAGGTAGCAGCCGCGTCCGGCGCGAAAAATTCATGTGCGCTCGTCATCCGTCCCCCAGATGCGCAGATACGCCGCATAATTGTGCATATTCCTGTGCATTTGCCTTCTGGCTGATTTGCTTACGAACCTTTTAGGCGAAGCCATCGAGACAGGACGAAGTCTCATGACGACTTCACTTCCCGTCTTCCGGGTTACGATTAAGTTATGGAACGTCGAAAGGTCACCTTCAAGCTGTATCCGGATGCCCAGGAGGTCGAACGCCTCACGGTCTGGATCCACCTGCACTGCGAGCTTTACAACGCGGCGCTCGAAGAGCGCATCGATGCGTACCGCAAGCACGCGAAGTCGATCAGCTACTACGACCAACAGAACGTGTTGCCCGAGATCAAGGTGGCCCGCCCAGAATACGTCGAGCTGGGCTCGCATGCGCTGCAGCAGACGTTGCGCCGCCTCGATCTGGCGTTCCAGGCGTTTTACCGGCGCGTCAAGGCGGGGCAGACACCGGGCTTTCCGAGGTTCAGGTCAAGCAAACGCTTCACCGGCTTCTGTTATCCCGACCCGGCTGGCTGGAAGATTTTGCAGCACGGAGGCCGCGGGGCGACGCTACGCATCGGCAGCGGCAGGTCCGCGATGTCGATCCGCGCACGAGGCAAACACCGCTTCGGCGACAGCACAAGGCCCAACGACTTGACGATCACTCGCCGCAACAACCAGTGGTTTGCGTCGGTCACGCTGCGTGTATCCGCAGAGGACTGTGCGCGCGAGCGGACGGGTGACGATCATCGCGGCGTGGATTTCGGTATCTCCGACTGGGCGACGTTCGATAACGGCGAGAGGGTTTCCAATCCGCGCTTCCTGCGCAACGCGCTGCCGAAGCTCTCGCGACTGCAACGCGAGCGAGCCCGCAAGAAGAAGAACTCCATCCGATACCGACGGCTCAGCCGTCAGACCGCCACACTGCACGAGCGCATTGCCAACGTGCGACGAGACTTCCTGCACAAGGAAACGACGCGCATGGCGATGTCCTGTGCGGCGCTCGCGACCGAAGAGCTTCGAACCAAAAATATGACCCGTTCGGCCAAAGGTACGCAGGAGATGCCCGGCTGGATGGTCAGACAGAAAGCCGGGCTGAACCGGGAAATCCTCTCGGCGGGCCTTGGCATGGCGCATCAGATGCTCTCGTACAAAGTGATCGAGACTGGTTCGAGACTGCATCTGTCGAACACGCGCCAGTTAAAACCGTCGCAGCGGTGCGCTGGATGCTGGGAGATCGTTCCCAAGACCCTTGCGCAACGCACGCACGTGTGCCCGCACTGCGGGTACATCGCGCCACGCGACCAGAACGCAGCGTCGGTTGTATTGATCGACGCGCTCATGCCTGGGACGGGCGTGGCGGCGAGACCGAAACCTCTACCCCAATGGGGCAAGTCAAAGTCTGTGACCCGCGAAACCACCGCTAAAGCGTCGCCAGACATTTAGCGGCGGAGAGTTCATGCATTCTCTTATGACGGCGCGGTACGCCGCGCCCGAAACTCAATCCAATTCCCCAAGTTCATGCCCAGCGACACCCCTCCCATCGTCCTTACCTTCGGCCTTTCCGACCCGACAGGCGGCGGCGGACTCCAAGCCGACCTGCTCACGCTCGCCAGCATGGGTTGCCACGGTGTCACCGCGTTGACCGGCTACACGGTGCGCGACTCCGCGGGTTGCGACGAAGTGACCGGCCTCGATCCGGAAACCGTCGCCACCCAGGCGCGCATGCTGCTTGAAGACATGCCAATCGCAGCGTTCAAGGTGGGCGCGGGCGCGCGCGCCGAAGTTGTGAGTGCAATCGCGGAAGTGGTCGCCGACTACGACGACGTACCGCTCATCCTTGCCCCCGACTTCACACTCGACGACGAGCACGTGCTCGCCGCCGACGAATTGCGCGAAGCGATGGCCGACCTGCTCGTGCCGCAGACCACGCTGCTCGTGGCGGACTCCGCGACGCTGATCGCGCTCGCGCAGCCGGATGGCGACGCGGAGGCGCCCAGCGTCGACGCGGCTATCGCGCACCTGCTTGCCACGGGCTGCGAGTACATCCTGGCAATGGAAACGGGCACGCATCGCGTGGTCAACACGCTGTATTGCGAAGACGGCCAGCTGCGCCAGGATCTGTGGGACCGCTCCACGCAGCCGATGATGGGCGTGACCGACACGCTCGGCGCCGCCATTGCCGCACTGCTCGCGAACGGCCAGGAACCGCCCGAGGCCGTGCGCGAGGCGCAGGAATATGTGTATCAGGCCGTGCAGAGTGCGTTCAGGCCGGGCATGGGGGCGTGGCTGCCCGACCGCTTCTTCTGGGCGCGCAGCAACGACTCGGACGCGGACGAAGCCTCGCCCGGCGAAGCGAAGCAATAACGCTCGCGGCGCGGCGGCGCGTGAACCACGCGCAAACCGCACAGACGAAAAAAAACCCGCATCGCTGCGGGTTTTTTCTTTTCGGGCTCGGGAAACACGCCTCACGGCGTGTCCCCCGCACTTCGATGTAATTTCGGCGCAAGCCGTAATTACATGTCCATGCCCATGCCACCCATGCCGCCGGGCATGCCGCCAGCCATCGGAGCATCTTCCTTCGGCACTTCAGCAACAGCTGCGTCCGTCGTCAGGAGCAGGCCAGCAACCGAAGCTGCGTTTTGCAGCGCGGTGCGCGTGACCTTCGTCGGGTCGACCACGCCGGCTTCAACCATGTCGACGTATTCGCCGGTCGCTGCGTTGTAGCCGTAGTTGCCCGAACCAGCTGCAACCGCTGCCACGACCACCGACGCTTCTTCGCCGCCGTTCGTGACGATCTGGCGCAGCGGCTCTTCCATCGCGCGCAGGACGATCTTGATACCAGCGTCCTGGTCTGCGTTGGCGCCCTTCACGTTGGCGATTGCCGTACGTGCACGGATCAGCGCAACGCCGCCGCCCGGGACGATGCCTTCTTCAACGGCAGCGCGGGTTGCGTGCAGCGCGTCTTCCACGCGTGCCTTCTTTTCCTTCATTTCGACTTCGGTCGCAGCGCCGACCTTGATCACTGCCACGCCGCCTGCCAGCTTGGCAACGCGCTCTTGCAGCTTTTCACGGTCGTAGTCCGACGTCGCTTCTTCGATTTGCGTGCGGATTTGCTTCACGCGCGCTTCGATGTTCACGGCTTCGCCAGCGCCGTCGATGATCGTCGTGTTTTCCTTGCCCACTTCGATGCGCTTCGCTTGACCGAGTTCGTTCAGCGTTGCCTTTTCGAGCGTGAGGCCGGTTTCTTCCGCGATGACTTGACCGCCGGTCAGGATCGCGATGTCTTCCAGCATGGCCTTGCGACGGTCGCCGAAGCCCGGAGCCTTGACGGCAACGGTCTTCAGGATGCCGCGGATGTTGTTGACGACCAGCGTTGCGAGCGCTTCGCCTTCGACGTCTTCAGCGATGATCAAGAGCGGACGGCCAGCCTTCGCGACTTGTTCCAGAACCGGCAGCAGATCACGGATGTTCGAGATCTTCTTGTCGAACAGCAGGACGAACGGGCTTTCCAGCACGGCGACTTGCTTGTCCGGGTTGTTGATGAAGTACGGCGAGAGGTAGCCGCGGTCGAACTGCATACCTTCGACGACTTCCAGCTCGTCTTGCAGCGACTTGCCGTCTTCGACGGTGATGACGCCTTCCTTGCCAACCTTGTCCATCGCTTCAGCGATACGGTCGCCGATCGACGTGTCGCTGTTTGCCGAGATCGAGCCGACTTGAGCGATTTCCTTGTTGGTCGTGCAGGGCTTGCTGACCTTGCGCAGCTCTTCGATTGCTGCTGCGACGGCCTTGTCGATGCCGCGCTTCAGGTCCATCGGGTTCATGCCCGATGCGACGTACTTCATGCCTTCGCGGACGATCGACTGGGCCAGAACCGTAGCCGTCGTCGTGCCGTCACCGGCGTTGTCGCTGGTCTTGGAAGCGACTTCCTTGACCATTTGCGCGCCCATGTTCTGGAGCTTGTCCTTGAGCTCGATTTCCTTTGCGACCGAGACACCGTCCTTGGTGACCGTCGGGCCGCCGAACGAGCGCTCGAGCACCACGTTGCGGCCCTTCGGACCCAGCGTGACCTTCACTGCGTTGGCGAGAATGTTCACGCCTTCAACCATCTTGGAACGGGCGGAATCGCCGAACACGACGTCTTTAGCTGCCATCTTCTAACTCCTTGGATTCTTGAATAGTGAGCGGTGGAATGAACTTACTTGTTCACCACGGCCATGATGTCTTCTTCGCGCATCACGAGCAGTTCGTTGCCATCGACCTTGACGGTCTGGCCAGCGTACTTGCCGAACAGGACGCGATCGCCGACCTTCACGTCGAGCGCGATCAGGGCGCCCTTGTCGTCGCGCTTGCCCGGGCCGATGGCCAGGACTTCGCCTTGATCCGGCTTTTCTGCCGCTGCGTCCGGGATCACGATGCCCGAAGCGGTCTTGGTTTCTTGATCCAGGCGCTTGACGATCACGCGATCATGCAAAGGACGAAGGTTCATGGATGTTCCTCTGTTGATTGGGACTTGAAGAGACTCAAGAAAACCTGGCTGCCGGCAACCGCCAGCCAGAGATGTTTATGCACCGAGCGTTGTTAGCACTCTCATGCGGTGAGTGCTAATTATATGGACGGGTGGTGACAAATTCAAGAAGGGGCGGAATGGGGAATCATCGCTGCGATCCATTCGACCCTAAAGACACTTTTGCTCATTCTAGTTGCGGCTATTGGCTGCCGGTTTTCCGTGCCACATCGGAATATTCTGCAATCAAAACAATTAGATAGACAGCCGTGACGCTCGGCTCGACAAGTAACCGCATCACTCTGGAAGCAGCTGCGTCGAGTAACCTGCCCCCGATCTGCCACGTCATCCGGGACGCCTCTCGGGGAAATCCCCAACCTTGCGCCGTAGACAAAATCGGCTGATTCGAGGGCCAGAGCACTGCATAGGCGGGACGCCGAGCAATCCGCCCATTGCATGGTCTCAGGGCGGACGATCAGACCCTTTTAGACTCACACCAAGTTTGCTGGCAGAGCGCTAACCAGCAAACCACGCCCCCTCGTTTACGGGCAGTCGGGCCGCGCCGGATCTGACTTAAGTCCGATTGTTCGGCGCACAACGGATATGTGCGGTAGCCAACACCGGCAAATAACGGATGAATGGAAAATCACTCATATGATCTTTCGAGCGGCTGCGCCGGTTCAGGCACCGCCGCTCTCCTGCGCATGCAGATCGTGGGTTCCGCGAGGCTTCGCCGATCGCTTCAACGACGATCCTGAACATGCCGAAATGGCGTCGCCATGACGGTGGAACGACAGCATGTCCGCTCAGACGACTGGTAACCAGAGTATCCCCACACCGTGCAAGCACTGTGGCGGAGTGCTCTACCTGCACGTCGATCTCTGCCCTTACTGCGGCACGGATCGCCCGTTCGACGCGGCTGCACCCGCGCGCCCGAAAGCCACGTTAGCAGTCGTTGGTTCCGCAGCCGCCCCTATGCGTGCCGTCGCACAGGTATCGCTTGCCGGCGCGGCCGCATCCAATCGCCCATCGGTGCAGGCCGACTATCTGAATAACTACCAACTCGAGGAACAGCGGCCGTTCTGGCACACGGGTAAAGGGCGCTTCGCGAAGGGCGTATTGCTCGCCTGGCTCATTGTCGCAATCGCATACGCCGCGTTTCTGCTGTACAGCGCCAGGCATCGGCAGGAAAGAGAAGTACGCGCCACGCGTGCAAGCTTCGCGGAGCAAAGCTTGCCAAACGCAAATGCTGCACTCGCGCGTGACGCGAACAATGAAGAAGCGCACGAGATACCGCGCGGCGGCGCGCTTGCGCAGCAACGCCGCGATAACGCGCTGCAAAACGCGGACCGATGTGCCGAGCAACGCGCATGGGATTGCGTGCGAGAACAGGCCTCAGAGGCGCTCGCGATTGACCCGGGCAGCCAGCACGCGCGATCGCTGATGGAGCGCGCCATCCGGGCGACGGGCTGGTCGCCGCTGAGTTCGCCGAAAAGCACCACCGCACAAGCCGACGCGAGCGTGCCACTGCCGCGCGGCGCAGCTACCGTACCGCTGCCTTCGTCGCATGATCGGGGCGCGGCCAGGCCGGCCGTACCGAACGAGCCGACCGCAATCGCGTCCCCTCCCCCGCTGCCGGACGCGACCAGCACAACAACGAACGAGAACCCACCGGAACTCGGCAGTGCGAGTGCAAGCGTTGCGACAACCGCCGCGAGCCACTCCGCAACCGCCGATGCCGTCGATGAGGACAGCAGCGATAACGGCGTCGATGAACAGCAACGCGCGATTCTCGAGCTTGGGTGGAAGCACGCTTCATCCTCCGAAGCTGCGCATTGAGAACGACTACAGAACAGATCGTCTGCCGTACAACCCAGACAGA